>NZ_JBWVSU010000021.1:0-29731 GCF_056642055.1 Acinetobacter sp. 129952
ATATTTACAATACCAACGAACAGCCCAAAGAATGATTTCACCTTGAAAGTGCCGACCGTGGAAGGGATTCATCTGCTGTATCTCGAAATAAATAAGATATTTAGCTTATCACGTCAGCCTATTTGCAACAGTGCCTAAATTTGCTGCCTCTAAACGATGACATTATTGTCAAAATGCAGGGTATGGGTGGCTCCCCTTAGGGGCATAATTTGTTGAATCCTAGGTTACTATTAAAAAATCAGAAAAAATAGGAGTTTAGAGCTCCCATTTTTTGTTAGCTTTCTAAGTCCCTATGTTAATTTGAAGAATACTTCATCATAACGTCCGAATACAGCTATATTTTTTTGATTTCTACAATATCACTTGATTCAATGAGCGATTGGATATTATCAAATAAACTTTGAATATAATCAGACGCTATATGGATATCTAAATCCTCCCTGCTACGCCATTCTTCTAAGAAAAAATATCTACTCGAGTCATTTTCGCTAATATAAAGCTCATATTTCAAGCATCCTTCTTCGTTAAGTGTAGGCTCTATTACACTTTTTAAAAGCGCTTCTAACGTCTCTTTTTGATCTGACTTTGCCTTAAAGTTCGCAATTATTGAAATAGTCATTATTTCACCTTTAATTTGTTTAGAAGTTTTCTAGTACAATTTTGCCTTTTGACTTGCCTGATTCAAGCAACTTATGCGCCTTCTCCAAGTTTGCAGCGTTAATTTTGCCTAGATTTTGGTTGAGGGTACTTCTAATTTTTTGCTGGTCAACTAATTGGGCAACCTGTTGCAATAGATTACCTTGCTTTTCAATATCATCGGTTTCATACATTGAACGAGTGAACATTAACTCCCAATGGATAGAAATAGATTTAGTCTTAAACGGCATAATATCAAATGTTTGTGGATCATCGATCAATCCAAGCTTGCCTTGTGGTGCAATCAGAGAAACTATTTGCTGGATATATGTTTCTGTATGATTTGTAGAGAATACGTATTTTGGTTTTGCAATGCCTAGTGTCTCGATTTGTGCATTTAAATCTTTGCTATGATCAATGACATGGTCGGCACCAAGTGATTCCACCCAAGATTTCGTTTCTTCACGTGAAGCTGTTGCTATAACGGTCAGATTTGTTTTTGCTTTTAGGAGTTGGATAGCAATTGATCCTACACCGCCTGCACCACCAATAATCAGAATACTGCCAACATCTGTTTCTGAAATTTGAAACCGATCAAACAGCATTTCCCATGCCGTGATAGCAGTTAATGGCAATGCTGCTGCTTCTGCATTAGATACTGTAATTGGTTTAAGACTGATAATTCGTTCATCGACTGCTTGAAACTCAGCATTACTACCATCTCGGGTTAAATCGCCAGCATACCAAACAGACTCTCCTACTTTAAACGAGGTAACTTTTGGGCCAACTTCGATAATTTCCCCAACGGCATCCCAACCTAAAATACGATTATTTGCTTCAGACGAATTTTTTCTCACTTTGGTATCAACTGGATTCACAGAGATTGCCTGAACTTTTACCAGTACATCACGCTCCTTAAGTGTAGGCTTCGCTTTTTCAATATCTACCAATGAATTTTTAAAATCATCATGATTATTTATAACATACGATACGGCTTTCATAGATTTGTCCTTAACTTTAAAAATATAGTAAAAATGGGAGCGAGGTGCTCCCATTTTTTGTTATTCAATAATTAAAACTCTTGGCTCGTTGGGCGCAAAACAATTTCATTAATATCTACATCCGCAGGCTGCTCAATTGCATAAGCAATTGCACGAGCGACTGAGTCAGCTGGTATGGCTTGTTTGTAGAAATCAGTAACAAACTCTGAACTTTCTTTATGAGAAGAACCGAATTTTAGTTCTGACTCAACTGCACCAGGCTCAATAGTCGTCGTTCTAATTGTTCCCCCAACTTCATGACGAAGTCCTTCAGAGATGGCTCTTACAGCAAACTTAGTACCGCTATAAACAGTACCTCCTGGACTAAATACTTTTATCCCTGCAACAGATGCGAGATTAATAAAGTGTCCAAAGTTTTGTTTTTGGAAAACAGGTAGGGTAGCTGCTATACCATAAAGAACACCTTTGATATTAATGTCGATCATACGATCCCATTCATCAACTTTTAGCTCACTTAATGGTGCAATAGACATTAATCCAGCATTGTTTACCAATACATCGATTTGACCAAATGCGCTTAATGCCTTTTCAATAAGTGCTTGTACTTCATGTGGTTTGGTTATATCCATACCAATAAATTCAGCTTGACCACCTTCAGCACGAATGTCGTGAACAATAGCCTCTAATTTTTCAGTACGTCTAGCACCAAGTACAACCTTTGCACCTTTTTTAGCAAGTAAGCGAGCAGTAGCTTCACCTAAACCACTACTTGCACCAGTGATAACAATAACTTTATTTTCTATATTATTCATACAAGTGCCCTTCAACCTATCTGTCAATCATATTTGATGGATTAAGTATTACAGCCTTGATAGGTATAATAAATGAATAATATTATCTTTCAGAATTCCTATTTACGGAATAATTACCAGACCACAGGATTGGACATGCAGAACAAATTGGAAATGATGCGTATCTTTTGTGTCGCAGCAGAGTCTCGAAATTTTAAAGAGGCAGCAACTCAGCTGGGTATTTCCCCGCAGGTAGTGACACGGGCAATAAAAGAGCTAGAAGAGCAGCGCGGAGAGATTCTGTTTTACAGGAGTACCCGACAAATTAAAATTACCGCTGATGGTGAGCGTCTGGCAAAGCAAGCACGTTTTGCGGTGGGATCCATTGATGCTCTGCTTGTAAAAGACACCAAGGAAAAACGAGATGAAATGCGTGGGACTGTCCGTCTTACTGTGTCGTCTGTGTTAGGGCGTAAATTGGTAGTACCTGCACTAGCAGAATTTGCCACACGTTATCCAGACATTGTCGTGGATTGTGTGCTAACAGATTCACACTCGGATGTGATCGATGAGCGGATAGATATCGGGATCAGATTTGGATTTTTGCCGGACAATCGATATGTGGCAAGGGAATTGGCTAAAGTGAACTTTTATTCTGTGGGTACGCCAGAGTTAATTGATAAGGTTGGAATGCCTAAAAAAATTATTGATCTTGATAAATACCCTCTAACAGCACTAGTCGATCATAAAACAGGGCGTTACTGGCCATGGACATTCACCGAAAGTCGAAGCTTCACGCCATCAAAGCCTCATTTTATTACAGATGATCTAGAAGCTGAATTTCAAGCTATTCTCGCTGGGGTTGGATTCGGACACATGCCTGGATTTCTAGTTTTGCCGTGGCTTAGGAGTGGTAAGCTCATTCAGATACTTCATGAGGAAACCTCTCCCGTTTGGCGCCTGTATTTATATCGTCCACAGCGGGGCCCGACACCTTTGCGAATCCGAGCATTGTTTGATTACTTAGCGGAAGTGTTGGGCCATATAGAAACCTGAATCAGATGGAACTAACCTTTTTTCTAGAAAGTAGAAATCAGATAAGACCATCATGTATTTAGAGTAACTACAATTTTTCCTATTTGCTGATTTGATTCAAGATAGCGCTGAGCGTCATGCATGTCCTCAAAGTTAAAGCAACAGTCGATCACTGGACGAAGATATCCTGCACCTATACTGCTAAGAATAAATCGTCTGGCTTGCTCCCTTAGAACAGGATCATGGAGAACCTCAAGGAACAAAAAACCTCGCATGGTTAAGCTCTTGCGTAATGCAACTTTAAGCGGAAATGGTGTGATCTCCGGGCTAAGTGCACCATGCATAACCATAGTTCCTCCCACAGACATCGCTTTTGCAATCTGTTCAATATGTGGTCCTCCTACAGCATCGAAGGCGACATCAAGATATTCTCCACCCAAACGTGAAACAAGCGCCTCATACAAATCTGGTTCATCTTCACTGGCTATAACATTTTTAACACCGAGATCCAGTAAACGTTGCTTTTTCTCTACCGTCTGTGTACTTGCAATGACCTTAGCACCCGCTGCTTCAGCTATCTGTATCGCAGCTAGTCCTACGCTACTTGAAGCTGCTGTGATCAAGATCGTTTTTCCTTTCGAAAGTCCACCAGCATGGATTACACCACCCCAAGCCGTCAAATACTGCATCCAGATTGAAGAAGCTTCTTCCCAGCTTAAACTATCGGGTTTGTGAACTAAAAAAGTTTCTGGAATCAGAAGCTTGTCCGCATATGTCCCATATTTGGCTAGATTGTCAGTCGGAAGAATCGATACTGCATCTCCTGGAGAAAATTGGCGTACACCTTCACCTATTGCCAGAACTATGCCTGCTCCCTCATATCCCAGACGAGAAGGGAATACTGCTTTTTGAATATAAGTACCACGCCGAAACATTACATCAGCCCGGTTGAGTCCGATCGTTTTCATCTGGATTAGAACTTCTCCTGCTGCTGGTAAAGCAACAGGAAGTGTTTCTAATGTCAGAACATCTGTATCTCCAATACTATTGAAGCGCCAAGTCTTGGCCTGAAGTGCGTTAAATGACATCAATCACGACCTTAATATTGGCAGAGCGATCTTGAACAGCATCATGAGCCTCAATCGCTTGGTCTAGAGTAAAATGACGAGGATCAACAAGAGGACGCAGTTTACCTTCCTCAACAAGACGAGTCGCGATCTTAAGGATATCACCATGATGAGCACGGCGATTGCCTGTTAACATCGGCATTAGGACGAATACGCCAGACACTGTGGCACACCGTAGAGATGAACTCGCTAAATTATGATTACCAAATGCAGCACAGCTGGTAATGTGGCCATAGTGAGTTGTCATGGAAAGTGAAGCTTCGAGTACTGGACCACCCACAGTGTCGTAAACAATGTTAAAACCTTGACCCTCAGGGCTTGCAGCAATAATGTCATCGGAAGATGCTGTTGTGTAATCGAGAGGTGTTGCACCGAGTTCTGAAATCAGTGGTTGATCAGCTGTACGACCAGTCGCCCAAACATTTGCATCAAGTGATTTTGCAAGCTGAACAACCATATAACCAACGCCACCAGCACCACCCTGAACCAGTACAGTTTGCCCTGGTTGGACCTTCGCGTTATCCACTAAACCTTCCCAAGCGGTGAGGAACGTCAATGGTAGTACTGCTGCCTCGCGCATAGAGATATTCCGTGGCTTTAATGCAATCAGATCGGCATCTGCTACAATATATTCTGCTAAAGATCCTTGAAGACCACGAACGCCACCAATCAGACCGTAAACTTCATCTCCAACGTTGAAGTGGGTGACACCTTCACCAACAGCAGTTACAACCCCAGCCATATCTGTTCCCAACACGGCAGGAAGCTCTGGCATAGCATATGGTGCTTCACCAAGACGAATTTTATAATCAATAGGGTTTACACCACTAGCATGAATACGTACTAGAACTTGCCCAGCCTCTGGTTGAGGTATAGGGAGTTCTACACGTTTAAATTCATGATCACCAAAATTTTCTAGGATAAGAGCATTCATCATCTTATTCATAGTTGTTCCTTATTCTTAACTGGGGGATGATATGCACAGTACCAAAGTAAATTAATCCAATAAATGATATTTATAGGATTTAATAATTCCTAAATAATGAATAATAAATATCATCCGCTCACTAAAAATATTCTAGTACAGTCTGTAAAGGCAGTTTAATCTAAACTGTCGGTAGTATTTTCAAGGCTTGAAACGTTCGAAATATCTACAAAGTGGCTAAAATTTGAAACATAATTCTAAAAGGTCACAGCATTACAAAGAACATGAGACAAAATAAAAAATGGGAGCTAAAAGTCCCATTTTTTTTGTGACCTTCGCATAAGCTCTACGATGTTAATTTAAAAAAACTAAAAACAGGGATAGAAAATTTTCGCTAAAGACCTTTTTGATTTTTCGATTTATAAAAATTATTGCTTTTTTTATACTATGGGGTACTATAGTATTAATGCTAGCAAATAAGGAGGTCTGATGCCTAATCAGGTTGAAGACAAAAAAAAGATTCTTCTACGCGTCAGAAAGATCAAAGGTCAGACGCAAGCGATTGAAAAAGCGTTAGAAGACAATGTGGAATGTGGTGCAATTCTGCAACAAATATGCTCTGTGCGTGGTGCTATTAATGGTTTAATGAATGAGATGTTAGAGGTTCATTTAAAGGACACTTTAGTATCAGGTGAAACCACAGAACAACAACGGAAAGAAGAATTGGCTGAAATCGCCAAGATTCTAAAATCATATTTAAAATAGATCTGTATAAGGAATTATTCCATGAAGTCACGTGCTGCCGTTGCGTTTGGTCCTGGTCAACCTCTTCAAATTGTTGAAGTTGATGTTGCACCACCGAAGAAAGGTGAAGTATTAATCAAGATTTCCCATACCGGTGTGTGTCATACAGACGCATTTACTTTATCTGGCGATGATCCTGAAGGCGTTTTTCCGGCTATTCTCGGGCATGAAGGTGCTGGTGTTGTAGTTGAGGTTGGTGAAGGCGTGACTAGCGTCAAACCAGGTGATCATGTAATTCCACTTTACACTGCTGAATGTGGCGAGTGCGTATTCTGTAAATCTGGAAAATCGAACTTGTGTATTTCCGTTCGCGAAACTCAAGGTAGAGGCGTAATGCCAGATGGTACCACTCGTTTTTCCTACAATGGTCAACCGATTTACCACTATATGGGCTGCTCAACGTTCAGTGAATACACTGTAGTGGCAGAAGTATCATTGGCTAAAATCAATCCTGAAGCCAATCACGAACATGTCTGCTTACTGGGTTGTGGTGTCACAACGGGTATCGGTGCAGTACATAACACGGCTAAAGTGCAAGAAGGTGATAGTGTTGCGGTCTTTGGTTTAGGTGGTATTGGTTTGGCAGTCGTACAAGCCGCACGTCAAGCTAAAGCAGGACGTATTATTGTGGTTGACATGAATCCAGATAAATTTGCGCTGGCAAAAGAGTTTGGTGCAACGGACTTCTTGAACCCTAAAGATTACGATAAACCAATCCAGCAAGTCATTGTCGAAATGACTGGCTGGGGTGTAGATCATTCATTTGAATGTATTGGTAACGTGAATGTGATGCGTGCAGCTCTTGAAAGTGCACACCGTGGCTGGGGACAATCCGTAATTATTGGTGTAGCTGGCGCAGGTCAGGAAATCTCTACCCGTCCATTCCAACTGGTTACTGGTCGTAAATGGCTAGGTTCTGCCTTTGGTGGCGTAAAAGGTCGTACGCAACTTCCAGGAATGGTTGAAGATGCCATGAAAGGTAAAATTCAATTAGAACCATTTGTGACACATACGATGGGCTTGGATCAGATCAATGAAGCCTTTGATCTAATGCATGAAGGTAAGTCAATTCGTACTGTAATTCATTACGAATAATTCCGTCAGACCTTATAGTTTTCCATGCATGTGAATCATGAATGACATTCATGGAATCCTCTAAAACGGCACATTATCTGTAAAACCGATCTATCTGTGTAGGCATCGTGTATAGGTTCAACAAACCTGCCTACATTTTAAATCTTAATCACTATTCTCTGTGGAGAATGTCAGACTCTTTGTTTACTCGATTTCTCATGAAGTCTTGCTCAACATAGGTAATTGATTATGGAAATAATTGAGAAACATGCTTCTTTTGGTGGATCGCAAGAAGTGTATCGCCATCAGTCAACAGCATTAAACTGTTCAATGAAATTCTCAATATATCTGCCACCTCATGACAAAGATGAGCGGTTGCCAGTTTTATATTGGTTATCAGGGCTGACTTGCAACGAACAGAACTTTATTACTAAAGCCGGAGCACAAAAGTATGCGGCTGAACATAAAGTCATTATTGTTGCAACAGATACCAGCCCACGTGGAGAGGATGTACCAGATCATGCAGATTATGATTTAGGCCAAGGCGCAGGATTCTATGTGAATGCAACACAAGCACCCTGGTCGCAGCATTTCAAAATGTATGATTACATTGTGGAAGAGCTCAGAAATCTGATTGACCTAAATTTTCCGACCAATCAAGTCCAAAGTATTATGGGTCATAGCATGGGTGGTCATGGTGCATTAGTAATTGGGTTAAAAAATCCTGAGCTGTATAAAAGTATTTCTGCTTTTGCACCAATTGTTGCACCTAGCCAAGTACCTTGGGGGAAAAAGGCTTTTACACACTATCTAGGTGAAACCGAAACTTTATGGAAAAGCTATGATGCGATTGAATTAATCAAAAACGCTGAAGTTCATTTACCTATTTTAGTCGATCAGGGAACAGCTGATGATTTTCTTGAAGAACAGTTAAGGCCTAAGCTTCTTAGTGATATTTGTTTGGAACAAGAATATCCTCTTACACTTAACCTAAGAGAAGGGTATGACCATAGCTATTACTTCATTGCGAGCTTTATAGAGAAACATATAGAGTTCCACAGCAAATTCCTAGCTAAATAACTTTCATAGATATGAGGATGTACAATGTTGTTCTTGAGTGCTTCTTGAGCAATATAATTTCCAGATGAAGAGGTCAGGTTATAAATCTAAGGTAGAGTCAATTGATCCTTATATAACTAAGATTGAATTTAATCATCTCATATCTTAATTTTTTGATTCAAATGTTATTGATATTAACTTGAATAAATTCATAGCATTATGTCGAAATAAAAACCTAAATTTTGGCTCAGCTATGGGATGTTTTTTAACTTTTATACAACAAAACTTTCTGACATGCATACATTAGCAATGACAGAATCAGTTTGAATTTTAATCAATTGTGGAGTTTTAGTCATGCTTAAAACAGCTTTATATGTCCGTCTTGAAGCTAAACCGGGTAAAGAAGACGAAGTGGAAGCTTTCCTTAAAGCCGGTTTACCTATTGTAATGGAAGAACCTGCGACAGTTGCGTGGTTTGGCTTACGTCTTGGACCTACAACATTTGGTATTTTTGATGCATTTCCTGATGAGGCGGGTCGCCAAGCGCATTTATCTGGCAAGGTTGCAGCTGCGTTGATGGCTCAGGCCGAAGAGCTATTTTCAGAGCCACCGTCTATTGAAAAAGTAGATGTTTTGGCGAGTAAACTACCAGCTTAAACCGACGCTTAAATGTATGAGGGTGCTGCCTGAAATTTTGAATGAAAGGCAGCACTTTAACGCTTTGAGGTTTGTCAGAGGCTTTTTATTCAAGTTGGGCTACTTTATTTATTGGCTTAATCCCATCATTTAAATGGGTCAATATCCAAAACAGGGCAGGGTAAATATACGAATGCAACTATTTACATGCTTTATATTGAACCAATCTATCTAATTTACTGTCGCATTTGTACATCTGCTAAACCGTGCCAATCTGCTTTTAAAATATTTAATCATCGTTATTTTGTATGAGTCATTCACTGTTTTAGCCAATGCGTTCACGACCATGTCAGTAGTCATACATGTTGATACCTTCCATACAACAATCGCTCGTGAAAATACATCAATAATAAAAGTGTTATAGAACAAGCCTGAATGTGTTTAACCATCACTAAAGTCGCCAAGCTGAAATAATTTTTATAAAAATAGACGACTGGTCTATTTTTATGTATAGTTAGCACATGGTGCAGTCAAAAGCCGCAGTGTTGTCCAATTTTTTTAAAGTTTATTTGATGAATAACGGTGGTTTTTCAAATCAATTAGTTGATCATCCTAGGATAAAAATATGCTGAATTTTAACTTTTATAATCCGACCCGCATTATTTTTGGTGGCGATACAATAGCTAAAATCAATGACTATGTGCCTACAGAAGCAAAAGTATTAATGTTGTTTGGTGGTGAAAGTGCACGTAAGAATGGTACTTTAGCTGAAGTGCGTGAAGCATTAGGTGCAAGAGAAATTCATGAATTTGGCGGAATTGAGCCGAATCCGAGTTACGAAACCCTCATGAAAGCTGTAGAGCTGATTCGAGAACAAAAGATTGATTTCTTGATGGCTGTCGGTGGTGGATCGGTAATTGATGGTACTAAATTTATTGCAGCAGCAGTCAATTATACAGGGGATACATGGGAGATTTTAGAAACCCATGGTACTAAAATTACTCAAGCTTTGCCTTTTGCGAGTGTACTCACCCTTCCGGCAACTGGTTCAGAAATGAATAGCGGTGGGGTAGTAACCAGAAAATCGACCCAAGCCAAATTGTCATTTAGCAACCCCTATGTTTTTCCGCAATTTTCCGTACTGGATCCGAATAAAACTTTTAGCTTGCCGACGCGCCAGTTAGCAAATGGCGTGGTTGATGCATTTATTCATGTCATGGAACAGTACTTAACTTACCCTGTGAATGCACAAGTACAAGATCGTTTTGCCGAAGGTCTATTGCAAACTTTGATTGAGATTGGACCGAAAATCTTGGAAGATTCAGCAGATTATGACACGCGTGCGAATTTGATGTGGGCTGCTAGCATGGCACTGAATGGGCTGATTGGAGCTGGTGTACCACAAGATTGGTCAACCCATTTGATTGGGCATGAGCTCACGGCTTTACATGGTATTGATCATGCTCGTACCTTGGCTATTGTGTTGCCGGCCAATCTACAAGTGCGTCGTCAAGAGAAGCGAGAAAAATTACTACAGTATGCAGCTCGAGTCTGGCAGATTGTCGAAGGTGATGAAGAACAACGTATTGATACTGCTATTGCTCGTACTCGAGCCTTCTTTGAGCAACTTGGATTGCCGACTCGTCTTAGCGATTATGGACTGGGGGAGACAGATATTGAGATCATCATTACGCAACTTAAATCACATAATCTTACACAGCTAGGCGAACATAAAAATGTTTCATTAGAGATCAGTCGCCAAATTCTCGAGATGAGCATCTAAGCTAAATGCGCGTATATGGCATGCTCTGACCCTGTAACAATGCTCCTCAATCATGAAAATTATCGGAGAAATAACATGAAAATTTTAATCGTTTTAACCTCACATGATCAACTTGGCAATACTGGTAAGAAAACAGGTTTCTGGCTAGAGGAACTTGCTGCACCGTATTACACCTTTATTGACTCTGGTGCTGAAGTTACGCTGGCGTCGCCTCAAGGTGGGCAGCCACCACTAGATCCGAAAGTAATTTAGCCGATGCTCAAACTGAAACCACTCATCGTTTTGAAGCAGATCCAACTGCAATGCAAGCATTGGCACAGACGCATAAACTTAGCGAAATTTCTGTAGCTGATTATGATGCAGTGTTTTATCCAGGCGGGCATGGCCCATTGTGGGATTTAGCAGAAGATCCGATTTCAATTTCTCTGATTGAACAGGCGATTCAGTCTGGCAAACCTGTTGCAGCAGTGTGTCATGCCCCGGGTGTTCTTCGTCATGTGAAAGCGAGTAATGGAGCGCCCTTAGTTAGCGGTAAATTAGTGACTGGTTTCACCAATACTGAGGAGGCCGCTGTAGGTTTGACTGAAATTGTACCATTTTTAGTCGAAGACATGCTTAAACAAAACGGTGGTCATTATTCTAAAGTGGATGATTGGCAAGTACATGTTCAAGTAGATGGCTTGCTGGTTACTGGACAAAATCCAGCATCTTCTGCTGCAACTGCCTCAGCATTACTTCAATTGTTGAAATAAAGAGTAGCTAGTGTCTGTTGTGGTACTTACCAGTGAATAAACTTCTGACTCTGAGCAACTGGCGCAATAAGCAAAATAATCCTCACTTAATGGTGAAGGGCCTGAGTGAATAGCTTTCCTTTATTTATTTTTCTATATACAGGAAGGATATTTTTTTTAATTTAGATCAATTAAGTCATGATGACTTGGATACAATGAAATGAAAGACAGCAAACTTTTTCAAAACTTAAGCTTAGGCCCTTATGTTTTGCAAAACCGTATTGTATTGCCACCATTAACGCGGTCGCGCAGTACTCAGCCAGGGAATATTCCAAATGAACTGATGGCAACCTATTATCAACAGCGTGCCGGGGCAGGATTTATGGTCACCGAAGGTACGCAAATCGAGCCACGTGGTCAAGGCTATGCTTGGACTCCCGGTATTTACAGCCCTGAACAGATTGCTGGATGGCGTAAAGTGACGGAAGCAGTGCATGCTAAAGGAGGCATTATTTTTGCACAACTTTGGCATGTTGGGCGTGTTTCACATACATCTTTGCAACCCGATCATGCATCACCGGTCGCGCCCTCGGCTATTAGGGCTGATAGTAATGTTAAAGTCTTTATTGAGACCGGGCCCAATGCGGGGGCCTTGGCTGATCCTTCAATGCCACGTGCTTTAAGCAATGCAGAAGTTAAAGAATTAGTGCAACTCTATGCTCAAGCAGCGCGTAATGCCTTGGCTGCTGGTTTTGATGGAGTTGAAATTCATTGTGCAAATGGTTATTTGGTGAACCAATTTATCTCTGCACATAGTAACCACCGTGAAGATGAATATGGTGGATCACTAAACAATCGTTTGCGTTTTTTACGTGAAGTAGTAGAGGCAGTTGCTGAGGTAGTTGGTGCAGATCGTTTAGGAGTGCGTTTTGCCCCCTTATTTGAAAGTACAGAGGAAGATCGTGTCTACATGGGTTTAGTTGAAGATGATCCACATGTGACTTATATTGAGGCCATAAAGATACTTGAAGAAGTTGGGATTGCCTATTTATCGATTGCAGAAGCTGATTGGGATAATGCACCAGAACTTCCTCATGATTTTCGTAGAGATGTCAGAGACACTTTCAGTGGTCGGATTATATATGCAGGTCGATATACGGCAGAAAGAGGGACTCGAATTTTAGAGGCAGGACTGGCCGATTTAATTGCATTTGGACGTCCATTTATTGCGAATCCAGATTTACCCGATCGCATCGCCAATGTCTGGCCATTGAATGCAGTAGATGCAAGCAGTATGTATGGTGGGACGGAAAAAGGCTATATTGATTATCCAGCTTACGCAGATTAATATCGACTAAGTAAGTTATTTTGCCAACCTTTGTGGTTGGCAAAATAAGGACTTAGGATTGCTGTTGCCAGCATAAATTCTTCTTAAAACAAATTCTTAAAATTTTTTAGCTGTGTAATGAGCCAACCTGCCAGTGGGAAAGAAATCAGTTGCGTTACTGGCACTAATACTATGACTTCAATCAACACCATCATCGGGAAACTTTGATGCTGTGTAATTGGCTTTAATAAAGTGAGAACCAGTAATAGTGTGGGATATAAGCCTAAATAACCAACTAAAATACGAGTCATGAGGGCTTTAGAAGGAGAATTCATTGTGCGCTATACTCATGGATTGTAAATTGATCTAATAGCAACACAATAATAGGTAATCATTGGACTGCTATCATGAATTATTAATTATGTAGTTGATATTTAATTTTTATGAATCTTCACTTTTTAATAGAAATTTAGTTGCTCTCAGAGCTTGATGTAATGGTGTTTTATCTTTTTGCAACTTACTCAGTAATGCTGCACCTAACCACATTTGGTAAAGTACTTGTGCCAAAGTAGAGGCCTCGGTATCTGCTTGGATAGACTGATCCTGTTTTCCCAAATCAATTAAACCAGCAATACGTTGGATTACATCATCAACGCCAGCGGACATAATCGAGCGCATATCTTCAGATAGATCGGCAACTTCTGCGGCAAGTTTCACAATTAAACAGCTATCCGCCCAACCACACTGTGTTTCAGGATCTTCTATCCATAAATTAAAATACTCAATCAGCTTTTGATAAGGGGATTTATCACAACGCCATACATCATTTAAACGGACTTGGTAATTGTCTACATAATGCTGTACCAATTCACATCCGAAAGCTTCCTTAGATTGGAAATAATGATAAAACGAGCCTTTAGGGATTTCACAGCTCTGTAAAATTTCCTGTAATCCTACGCCAGTAAAACCTTTATGCAAAATCAGGTCTGAACTGGTGTTAAGAATGTGTAAGCGCTTCGCTTCAGACTTTTTAATAGGAGTAGGCTTCATATTAATTATTTACTCTATTGTAAAAAATAGACCAGTCGTATTGTTTTTTATTATAACTCATCTACAATGGATGTAAAGAAATTTTAATCACAGTTTTTGATTGTGAAGAAAAATACTTTTAAATAAAACATGGAGTTATATGTGTGAAAACAGTTATTAATCAACGCATCGTTTTAGCTAAACGGCCAGTGGGTGAGCCAAAACACAGCGATTTTCGTATTGAACAAGTTGAGCTCAATGAACTTAAACAAGGCGAGATATTGTTAAAAACCATTTACTTGTCACTCGATCCTTATATGCGTGGTCGCATGAGCGATGCTCCTTCATATGCAGCACCGGTTGAAATTGGCGAAGTGATGGTCGGTGGAACAGTCAGTCAAGTGGTGGCCTCTAAAAACCCAAAATTCAAAGAAGGCGAGTGGGTTCTTTCCGGAAATGGCTGGCAGGGCTACGCAATTTCTAATGGGTCTGCCTGTCAAAGCTTAGGTATGCAACCTGAACATCCATCTTGGGCATTGGGTATTTTGGGAATGCCAGGATTTACTGCTTATATGGGGTTGTTGGACATTGGTCAGCCTAAAGCCGGTGAAACATTAGTCGTTGCAGCTGCAACGGGACCTGTTGGTGCTACGGTTGGACAAATTGGCAAACTTAAAGGTTGTCGCGTGGTTGGCGTCGCAGGTGGGCCTGAAAAATGCCGTTATGCAGTAGAAGAACTCGGCTTCGATGCTTGTATCAATCATCATGATGAAAATTTTGCAGAACAATTACAACAAGCAGCTCCCAACGGTATTGATATTTATTATGAGAATGTCGGGGGTAAAGTGTTTGATGCGGTATGGCCATTGCTTAACTCTGCGGCACGTGTACCGGTGTGTGGTGTGGTTTCCCAGTATAACGCTACCGAGCAAGCACAAGGGCCAGACCGTTTACCGGGCTTTATTTCCACCCTTTTAAAAAAGCGTATTCGCATGCAAGGCTTTATTATTTTTGATGATTATGGCAGTCAGTATCCGGAATTCTATCAGCAAATGTCTGAATGGTTGAAAGACGGAAAAATCAAATATAAAGAGCATATGGTGCAAGGTTTAGATAACACGATCAATGCTTTCAATGGTATGTTGAAAGGCGAAAACTTTGGCAAAGTGGTTGTAAAAATTTAAAAAAATAGGAATTATCATGATCACACTACATCATTTAGATCAATCACGTTCTTTTCGTATTTTGTGGTTACTTGAAGAAATCAAGCAGCCCTATGAGCTGAAACGCTATTATCGTGACTCAAGCACGCATTTGGCCCCTGACTCTTTAAAAACCATTCACCCTTTAGGGAAATCTCCAGTATTGGAATGGGATGGCAAAGTTATTGCAGAGTCAGGCGCAATCGTTGAGTTATTAATTCAGAAACTTGCGCCGCATTTAGCACCAGATATGGATGAATCTACCTATGTCGATTATCTACAGTGGATTCATTTCTCAGAAAGCTCTGCCATGCTGCCATTTTTGTTAAAAACGTTTAATACGATAGAAACCAAGCAGGGCACGAAGTTGGTATTTCTAGAAAATTATACTCAAGTTGAGTTCGATAAAGTATTTGGCCATTTAAATGAATATTTAAAAGATAAAGAATTTCTAGTGGCAGACCGTTTAACCGGTGCTGACTTCATGATGGGCTTTGGACTACATGCTTTAGTTTATCATATGGGACAAGGTGAAAATTATCCCCATATCCAACGTTACGTAGCAGGTTTAAGCCAACTACCTAGCTGGCAAGCCGCAGTACAAATTGAACAAAATGGTGTGAAAAGTCAAAAATAGCAAGATTGTTTTTTTAAGGCAATTGAGAAAAAGAATCATGATTGACAAGTACATCTGGTTATAAAATAAGCTGACACTTATTTAAAGTAAACGCCTAATGAATTTCATCGGGCGTTCTCTATTTTAAAGATAAGGAATTACCATTATTTAAGATAAGTTTCGCCTATTCTTTCACTGCAAATTCCTATCAAAAGGGCTTGAATATCACGACGGTTACGTTGAAAGATATAATCAACTTTTGAAAGAAAAGTGACAAACGCACAGCAAGATTAAATTATTCCTCGGGGTATTAAACAAGTAATCTATATCATTTTACTAACATAAACACATCTGCGTAAAAATCACGCCCCGCTTAACTGGCAATAGTTTTTGAACCCTTGTATAAAAGCTTAAAAGAATCTAGCAAGTCTTTAGACTTCTTGCGTTAGTCAAAATTTAAACAGCATAAAGCTACATTTAATAAGGTTTTAGCCAATTCAAAAATTAGGTAAAACGATACTTTCGCAAGAGGTCTTTTATTTAATGTTAATACTCATCCAGTATTGAGGTTTTTTATCTTTTCTTGCCTGTGATCTAGGTTGTAATACTCTAATTTCATACTCACCTGAAGCAGGTAAAATATAAATACCATTATTATCAAGCTCTGGAGAATATTCTCCAAGATTGCAATATCAATATGCTTTTGTCTTCTACAAAGCGTACTGTACGAATATCACTGATATTCGGGGCTGCTCAGCCGCAAAGTTTAATCAGACTTTGCATAAAGCCAGTGACCATACGTAAAGACAGACGGAATAAGGATTTAATCATTAAGCAGCATTGGATGGCTGCGTCGGAGTAGGTTTGATTTCGCCCTTGTTTGCCTTTTGATGGGGCATACCATTGCGTAGCTGGATCAAACCAAATGGCAATATTTCCGCGATGAATGCGTGCTCGGTTATATGCGAACCAATTGGTTGTGCGGTAAATTTTATGTGTATGCTTCTTCATTTGAAAATTATATTGCTGAAAAAGTCCTTAAGAACAGCTTTGCGCAACAAAGCCGTTCGAGATTGTTATGATCTTTTTTTGACGGAGAACAAATTTTCCCTGATCAAGCAAATAACTTTAAAATTTTCTTAGTGAGCAAGATGGCCAATACTTATTAGAAGAAAAATCTTTTGTTTATGATGCTGAAAATGATCAATTTCTAGAATCGGATATACAGGCATTTTATTCCCTTTCGTCTGCAATTCTAGACTAGCAAGCCCCGTCTTTTAAAGGCAGTTTTCCTATGTAATAACATGATAAATCAGAATTAGGATTGTAAATTTTTCACCCACCAAATTTTTTTGTGCTAGCTGTTATAATGCGCCAAATTGCTGCCAAGTCTCATCATTATGTAAAGAGTCATAATAATTTTGCAGTTCTACTAAATCATAATATTGAATATAAGCTAATAGCAATAGGCCGAGGATCAGTCCAACTTTAAGACAACTAAGTCTATTTGGCTTTCTATATAAATTATCTATTCCAAAGGCAGTTAAAATTAAAGCAGGAACCAATACAATTGTTTTTAAATGGTTTAGAAAGTGAATTCCATGTGTATACAATAACCCAATAATAAGCAAAACTATCCCTAAACTGGTGTAAATACGGTCATGGAGAGAAGTGCGTAACGCGAAATTACATTGAAAAGCTAAAATAAAAGTTGCAAATAAATAAAAACCAGTTCCACCAATAATGAACGTATAAATTGCATTGAATAGGCAATAAGCCAACAACACTGATAGTACGAAAGAATAGAGTTTGGTATAGAGAATATGTGAAAAGGGGAAAATCTGTTTCATAATTTGCTCTATTGAAAACTCACATCATATTAAAAGAAGATTTGAAGCTTAACATGCTATTCACTTTTTGCCACTGTGGCATGTTTTTTTAGTGTTGGAGATGGCTTGAATAAATGTCGCGTACGAGTAAAGCTTAGACCACAGATTATTAAACACAGCGTCCCTCCAATAAGTACTGCTGGCACCACAGAAAAATAGCGCGTCATCAGGCTCATGTGTAGGGCACCGAGCTGATTGCCTGAAGTGACTAATATGCCATTTAAAGCCGCTACACGCCCTAATAGTGCTTTTGGGGGGAGTTGCTGTAATAAAGTTTGTCGAATGACCATGCTGATGCTATCAAAGGCACCGATTAAAACAAGGAAGAAGACTGAGAGCCAAACATGGGAGGATAGTGCAAAGGCTAAAGTACACAAAGCAATTGCAAAACTACTATAGAGCATATTTCTCCATGCATTTTGCATCGGAGAATAACAGGTCAACATCAACATCATGATACAGGCGCCAATAGCTGGTGCAGCTCTGAGTATACCTAAGCCTTCAACACCAAGATGCAGGATATCGTGTGCAAAAATAGGCAGTAAGATAATGACACTACAAAAAAGCATGGCGCTGAGATCCAGCAACATACTCCAAAACATTAGTGGATGTTTAAAAATAAACAAATAGGCTTCTTTCAAACTTTTGCTTAAATGCTGTTTATGGGGGCTAGGGAATTGACGAGGACTTAATCCGAATAAGCAGATGCTACCCACGCAACACAAGAAAAAAACAATAAAGAGGGTTTTTTCAAGCCCAAGTTGGCCGAGTAAAAGTCCTGCGCATAAAGGCGCTAAAATGCCGCCTATTTGCCAAATGAGCGCGGTCCATGTGGCTGCATTGCTATAGGCTGACTCGGGGGTTAGAAAAGGGCGTAATGAATTAAATGATGGGCTGTAGATGCCTCTAAGTATGCCTAAGCAAAAGATGAGGCTATAAATGCCGCATAAAAGTATATTTTGTTGAATGTGCTGTTGTTGGTACTGAGAAAAAAGAACAATAAATAATAATGGAATTAAAGTGCTACAGCTAAAACTCCACTGCACAATTTTTTGTCGGTTATAGCGATCAGCCCAGTCGCCACTGATCAGGGAGAGGCAAATAAAGGGGAGTAACTCAATTAAGGCAATCATGCCAAGGCTGAGTGGATTTTGAGTGAGTTGATAGATACTATAAGCAATGACGACTTCTTGAATCATGATGGTTAGAATTAAGCACAACTGATTGACACTCAGAAGTGAAAAATCACGTGAATGAAAAGCCAAAAAAGCATCGGAATGGAAAAGCGACATAAACAGAATAGTTTCAAATATGAATTAAAAAAGGATGGCGCAAAGTCCATCCTTTTTAGGGTTTAAAGCAGATTACTGTGCTTTTGCTACCGCAATAGTTTCGTCATTTGCAGCTTTAGCCATAGGTGTATATTTCAAACCAAGGGTTGTGCTGGTGTATTGGCGAACTTGGTCAAGAAGCACAGGATTAGTGCTGAGTTCTTGTTGGTACGATTTTACAATTTCATGTAATTTCGGATTCCATTTACCTGCTACTTGCTGAGGGAATGCTTTTTCAAGCAAGCTCAACATAATATAAGGGGAAGTTGAAGCACCAGGAGACGCACCTAATAGGGCAGTCACAGCACCATCTTGTGATGCAAAAATCTCGGTACCAAATTGCAAGCTTGCAGGTTTGCCTGGTTCTTTCTTAATGATTTGAACACGTTGACCACCTTGATTCATGCGCCAGTCCTCTGGTTTTGCATCAGGATAGTATTTTTTCAACTCATTAAAACGGTCTTCATCGGTCATCATGACTTGGCTAACTAAGTATTTCACCAAATCAAGATTTTCCATACCCACAGCGGTCATTGGTAAAACGTTGTTCTTAGTGGTTGATTTCAATAAATCAAGCTGAGAACCTTGTTTTAAGAACTTGTTTGAATAAGTTGCAAATGGACCAAACAACACATATTTTTTACCGTCGATATAACGTGTATCAATATGTGGAACAGACATTGGCGGTGCGCCTAATTCAGCACGACCATAAACTTTTGCAGTATGGCCTTCAGTGACTTTTGGGTTGTCGGTCATTAAGAACACGCCACCTACAGGGAAGCCAGCATATTGCTTCGCTTCTGGTAAGCCTGTCATTTGTAAAAGTTTAACCGCTGCACCGCCTGCACCAATAAAGACAAAGCGCGTTTTCACATGATCTGTTTTTCCTGTAGTGAGGTTTTTAAATGCAACAGTCCACGTTTTATCATCGTTTTGGCTAATGCCAGTCACTTCAGTCGATGTTTGTAACTGGAAATTAGATTGTTTTTTAAGGTGATCGACCAATTGAGTGGTGATCGAACCATAGTTCACATCCGAACCTACATCCATGCGTGTTGCAGCTACTTTTTGTGCAGCATCACGGCCATTCATCACCAATGGTGCCCATTGTTTAATTTCAGCAGGATTCTCAGAGAATTTCATGCCATAAAACATTGGGTTTTTAACCATTGCAGCGTAACGTTTTTCTAGGAAATTCACGTTATCGCCCCAAACGAAGGCAATGTGCGGTACAGGGTTGATAAAGCTATTTGGTTGACCCAAAACGCCTTCTTTGACTTGATAAGACCAGAACTGTTTTGCAACTTCAAATTGTTCCGCAACGTTCACAGCTTTAGAAATGTCCATTTTTCCATCTTTTTCAGAGGTATAGTTCATTTCCATAAAGCCAGAGTGGCCTGTGCCAGCATTGTTGAAGCCGTTTGAGCTTTCTTGGGCAACGTTGTCTAGGCGTTCATACATACGAATTTGCCAGTTTGGCTCAAGTTCACTAAGATATGTGCCTAGGGTTGCACTCATGATGCCACCACCAACTAAGACTGCGTCAACGACAGGCTCATTGCTGGTGTTTTGAATTTTCTTAGACGCGATAGGTCTAAATAAAAAGATTAGTGCTGCAATAATAAGCAGAACGATGAATACCAATAGGTATTTTAAAAATTTGTTCATGCGATTATGACCATGGAGGGCAGGTTTGGATCGCTTTATAGCGAAGACAAGAATAACAATTATGGTGATAGGAACACTTGTAAAGAATTAGCTTAGAGAATTGAAGTAATACTCAAAATTACAAGTATGCAAAGATTAACGTTCGAAGCTATCACACATTTTTGATTGATGGATATTTTAGACTAAATATGTATTGACTTAGTAATTTTTATTGTAAATGAACATAATTAAAATATAAATACCAATGATGTTTGTTCTTGTTTATTGGTTTTTATTTTAATTCAATATCTGGGTTAAAAAAATCAGATGTTGAATATTTATACAAATACTCAGTAATTTATGAAAAAGAAGCTTATAACTTGTTTCAAGATTACTTTCCAACGGCTTTATTGCACAAAGATTTGAAATGCAAAGCGCCCCTAATTGAGCCAAATTTAAGGCGTAACTTGGGTAAGTGGTCGACCTAATTCCGTAAATCTGTTAAGGACTGCTACCGTGCATGGATCTCATTCACTTGGCTATCAAAACTCCTTGCACTGAGTTTATCTCCTAATAATTTGATGCAATGCATCTTAGTTTCAACCAAACTTCGCCGATGATAGCCTGACCATTTTTTCCATAGTGTCCTGCCTAAACGCTTAACTGTTCGAAGTAATTCATTTCGCTCTAGCGAGCTACTCTTTGTATCTTTCCATGGTTTCGCATTTTTTCTAGGTGGAATCACCGCATGCCCTTGCCGATCTGCAATGACCTGACGGCATTGCTTGGTGTCATAAGCTCCATCGGTATAAACAGAGTCAATCCGCTCATCTTGTGGAATCTGATTAAGTAAATCACCAAGCACCTGTGAATCACTGACATTGAACCGTACCGGGTTTGTTGGAGACCAACTTTCCTGAGATGAGAAGCATTGCTTCGCACGACGTAGCGAAGCGTAGTGTTCCGATGAAAAAAGTAAAATATACCCCTGAAATCAGAGATAGAGCGGTTCAATTATTGATTGACTACCAAGACGGTATCTCAGGTGAGTGACTTTACGTATATTCAAACAAATTCAGGCTGGGTCTATACCGCCTTTATTATTGATGTGTTCTCACGAGCAATTGTTGGATGGTAAGTATCAACACGAATGAATACAGATATGGTGCTCGATGCACTTGAGCAAGCATTGCACGATCGAGGTATGCCAAGGAATGTGATTCATCATTCCCATAGAGGTGTTCAATACCTTTCCATTCGCTATACCAATCGTTTAGAAGCAGCAAATTTACGAGCATCAATCGGTACAACGGGGACTCATACGATAATGCTTTGGCTGAAACAGTGAATGGCTTATACAAAACAGAGATGATTGAATATTTAAAAGCAGATTGGCAAAGTTTAGCAGATGTACAACTTGCGACATTAAATTGGGTAGATTGGTTCAATAAAAAGCGTGTACACAGTGCACTGGGTTATGTATCGCCTTTTGAGTTTGAAGCAATGTACTATGATAAGATTAACCCGTTAGGTCAGGTGGCCTAACTTAAATAAAAAAAATCTCCGATAAATCCGGTAAGGTTCAAAATGCGATTTATGGCTTTTTTATGTAAAAAAAAGTAATATCTGTTTTATTGTTAAATTATAACAATTAGTATAAATACACCTATGATTTACAGATGAAAAAGGTAGTTAAATGAAATATTTTTTAAGTTTAACTTTGTTAGTTTTAGCAATGACTGGGTGTACTTCGAGTCCAAAGACTGAAACTTTACAAGATAAGGCTACAAGCAATACTTCAGCTGATACGCAGGTCCTTAAATTTTCTGGTCCAAATGGTTTATTAATTTTTCTGAAATCATCGGATAACTTTGAAACTGCTTTAATGACTGATAACTCAGGCATGGTATATCGTTTAAAGCAAACAGTTGCTGGTAGTGGTATTCGTTTAGCTAATAATAATGGAGTTTCAATTCACTTTAAACGTGGTGAAGGGGTTGTTGAATTTGTAAAAGACCAGCCAATCAGCATTACTGAAGTAAAATAATAAGGTTTAAACTTTAAGAGAACCCCACACCATAATCTGCATACCGAAAGTTGGACACTATTCCTTGAAATGTGGTCAAACATGATCAAGGACTAATTCGCACTCTGTTAATGGGTGAATTCAAACATGAGGTGCGACAGTTTCAAAAGCCTTATGATAATCTGTGTGATTCATAGACATCACTTCAATATAATGGGTGTCTATGAACAGAGAAATTCAACAAAGACTCGTATGGGTTAAATTATTTGAAGAGACTAATAATGCTGGCCTGGTTTGTCGGAGATGTGGCATTTCTAGACCAACTTTACGTAAGTGGTGGAAACGATATTCTGAACAAGGTATTGATGGATTAAGTAGTCATAGTAAATGTCCCTTAAAATCGCCAAATACTAAAATCAATGCTGAGCTAGAAGCTTTAATATTGGAAATGCGCTCAGCTAGAAATCTTGGTGCTCAACGTTTGCAAACCGAATTAATGAGCTGCACGGAGTCTCGTTGTCCTTGGCGACTATCCATAAAGTACTATCCACCCATTAAGTCAAACCGATTAAAAAATTCCGTCGTAAAGTAGATTACATTTGTTATGAACGTCCATTACCAGGCGATAGAATTCAAATGGATACCTGTAAACTGGGTCCTGGACTATATCAGTACACATCTATCGATGACTGCACACGATATCGCGTTTTAAGGATATATAAACGCCGAACAGCTGCGAATACACTCGACTTTTTAACTGTGTAATTGAAGAAATACCTTTTCTCATACAGCGAATACAGACCGATCGTGGACGAGCATTCTTTGCTGAAAAAGTACAGAAAAAATGATGCAGTATGGAATCAAATTTAGGCCAAATAAACCGGGTTCACCTCATCTGAATGGCAAGGTAGAGCGCTCACAAAAGACTGATAAATCTGAGTTCTACGCTACTGTAGATATCGATTCAGAGGAAATTCAGAGCAAACTGGCAGAATGGCAGCATTACTATAACTGGATGAGACCACATTCGGCTTTGAAAGGTAAAACACCGATGGAAAGGTACTTTGAATTATGTGAAGAAACTCCTTTCTTAGATGAAGTCCAGAAGCAATACGACCCCTCAAATGAACGGATTCAACATGCCAATTACAAGATGTATTTAGAGATTGCTAAATTGAAACGATCTCTATGAATTACGTATCTATATCATTTTTATTAATATAAAAACATATATGTAAAAATCACGCCCCGTTTAACTGGCAATAGTTTTTGAACCCTGGTATAAAAGCTTAAAAAAATCTAGCAAGTCTTTATTTAATGTTAATACTCATCCAGTATTGAGGTTTTTTATCTTTTCTTGCCTGTGATCTAGGTTGTAATACTCTAATTTCATACTCACCTGAAGCAGGTAAAATATAAATACCCTTATCATCAAGCTCTGGAGAATATTCTCCAAGATTGATGGAGTCTTTTAATTGATTACCCCATAAGTAAGCTTCAACATTTCCTCCAGTCAACTTCACTTTTAACTTTTGCCCTTTTTTAGCATAAAATTTGTAGGAATCATACTTGTATCCATCTATCCTTCCGTAATAATTTGCAGGGTGAGCTTTTTTAGCAAACTTAACTACAATAGTCTTTCGTATATCATTGTTATCATTTGCAAGTACGACAGGGCTAACTATAGTTAAAGTTAGGGCTATCAAAGCGCCAGCTAGTAATTTCGTATTCGCTATTTCCATAATAAGGTTACCCTAATTCTTGTATCGCTCCTGACATAATAACATAACTAATAAGTAACCATGAATGATGGAGCAGAAATGTGAATAGTCATAACATGGGGTTGCACTTCAAATGCCAATTTAAGACTTGCAAAATCAATGGTTAATTAATTGGTTACTAGGGAATAACCAATCTAAATATAAATTTTATTTAACAATTACTTATAAAAATATGTGATGCGTATGATACGCATCATATGAATATCGCTTAAATTTGCTATAATTGAATTGAGCAGTGCCATTTGTGGTTAGGTTAAAAATTCATGAGTCTTACTGAAATTAAGGTACGTCAAGCTAAACCAAAGGAAAAAATCTATTTTCTGGCAGATGATGACGGCTTAAGTTTGAAGGTAGAACCAAACGGACGTAAATCTTGGAGTTATCGCTATTCACTTGCAGGGACAAATAAACGTCCTCGCATGAAGTTGGGTGAATATCCTGTAATGTCCTTGAAAGAGGCCAGATCAGTACGGGATGAATATAAATTTAATAATTATGAAAATAAACCACTGCATAAAAAATACATCAAAACTTTTCAGGATATTTGTGAAGAGTGGTTAGAATTTAAAATTAAAAATTCCTTTGAAGATGAACCACGATGCGGTGTAATTCAGCTCGCAAAAAAATGTTTAGATCAGGATGTTTATCCAAATATTGGACTAATGCCATTTATTGAAATTAAAAGATATGATCTAGTTAAGATTATTAAAAATATAGAATCTAGAAATGTAAAAGAACCTGTAAAGAAAGCCTATAGTTATTTAAATCAGATTTATGATTATGCGGTAGCGATGGGGTATTGTGAATATAATATTGCACATGGACTTCATAAAATATTAGTCAACAATAAGATTAAGAAAAACTATCCTCATTTGAATTCAGATGAACTATCTAATTTCTTAGCTAAATTAAATCAGATTAATACAGATCCTATTATTAAAAAAGCCCTGTTATTTAAATTATATACAGGCGTCCGTGGTGGAGAATTATTGCTTTGTGAACCACATCACTTCGATCTAGATAAAAAAATATGGAAAATACCAGCCTTACATATTAAACAATATAGAAGAAAGGTTATTTTAGGTCATGATATCCCTGATTTTTTTGTTCCACTATCTGATCAAGCACTTGAAGTTGTGAAATCAGCACTCGTTTGGTCTCATGGCGAAAAATATGTGTTTTCTAGCCCCCGAAATAATAATAAACCTATTCATTTTAATACCCTGAACTTGATTATCAGAAAAATGGGATATACTAAAAATGAATTAACTTCTCATGGGTTACGATCGACATTTAGTACCATATTAAATGAATCCGGTTTATTTCAATCAAATTGGATTGAAGCACAGCTATCTCATACTGATAAAAATAAAACCCGTGCAAGTTATAATCATGCAGAATATTTTAATCAGCGTATGGAAATGATGCAATGGTGGGGCGATTTTATTGATAGTTGTACTGTAAATTAATGGTTATGAAATCCAAGTTTTAATTAGAATAAGCTTTGTTGCACAAACCTATTCACCGCCATAAATCATTATCTAAAATTGCATCTCGTGGTAAAAGCTCAATGGGCCGGTTCTATGGCTATAAATTACATGTTGTGATGAATCAACTTAGAGAAATAGTCTGTTCACAATAATGATTTCTCTTAACTCGTAAAGTTTATGACGGTGTTGAACGTGTTCGATTGAATCTTAAGCAAGGTAAATGGATAGAAGAGAACTTCATTAAGTCGTATCAAAATATTCTTGAAAAATAGGCATTTCATTTCACATTAGAGCGAGAATCTAATGAGAAAGATGCCTGATTAAATGTAGTGAATAGATTCATTGCATAATTGTTGACTAAAATTTTCTATATCAGCCTGTTTAAGATTAATCGGGCTGATTCTGTTAGGTCGAATATAATAGCGACCTGCTTTAATCATTTTTATTTGAACTTTATTTTATGTCACAGCTTGCTTCCCATTTTAAGCACAATCAGTTTTGTATTTTGTTGGAATATTTAAGTTTTGCTAAGGGCATTGCCGTACCAATGTCTTTAGCAGAATTTCCATGTGCGATCACTTTGGCAGATCGAGTGCATGCCGATAGTGATTTGCCACCACTTGAATGTGCGAAGACATTTCCTTCATCAGTGGAAAAAATCATCCATTATTCAGGGAAAGGTCGGGATATTACTGATTTTGAGACCTTCTTAAAATTAACTCAAGCTTCGGGACAAAAAAATTTACTGCTTCTCACAGGTGATAAGTTAAAAGGGCATACAAATGGTCAAGATGGAACGAATCGCACCCGATATTTAGAGTCTGTCAATGCGGTCATGGCCGCAAAGTGTTATGGTGGATTTCATATTGGTGTAGCTTTTAATCCCTTTAAATATGCTGAAGCTGAACGTGATGCACAATATTTAAAACTTCACAAAAAGATTAAAGCAGGAGCAGACTTTATCGTTACCCAGTTGGGTTACGATATGGAGGCTTTAAAACAAGCCAAGGCTTTTTTAAATCGTCATCGATACCCACAAAATATACTTGCTTGTGTTATGCCACTTAGTTTGGCACGTGCCAATTTTATGATGAAACATAAGATCGCAGGAATTGTGATTACACCACACATGTTACGAGTGTTGGCTCAGGAAAAACAGGATGGACGAACTGAGAATGCTTATAAACGTTGTGCTATACAAATATTGATATGTAAATATTTGGGTTTTGCAGGTGTGCATCTTTCAGCATGCCATAAGCCTGAAGAGCAAAAGCTTTTAGAAAAATATATTGAACAATATCGACATTATGGTTTACAGGAACTCGAAGCACTCTGGAATGCACTGTGGCAAGTGAAGACTAAAAATGAACTCGTGCCAGAATTAGCTTATTATTCCCGCCAACCATCCTCTAGCCAGCTTATTAAATATCAGCAATTGCATTTCATGCACAAGGCTCTATTTGAGTCCAAAATTGCCAAAGGTGTGGGGCATTTTATTTTTAAAGCCTCATTCTGGGAAAATACGCCTGCAGCAAAAGCATTGTTAAAAACTGAATTTATCTCTAAGCAAGGGGTCGTGGGTTGTGAAAGTTGTGGTCAATGTAGGTTAAGAGATACTTTATATATTTGCCCTGAAACTTGTCCCAAAGGATTGGCGAATGGTCCTTGTGGTGGTACGACATTGGATCGCTGTGAGTTTGGAGATCGTGAATGCATTCATTCTGTGAAAGCCCGACTTGCCAAAGCCGTGGGACAGACTGACGTTCTAAAAGAAAAACTGATTCCAACTGTACCCATTGAAGTCCGTGGAACCAGTTCCTGGAAAAATTGGTATCTGGCGACTGAAGCTTAGCTTTCATCATCCATGGCATTCGAATAAAATTTCACGCCCAATTTGATGCGATCACGACCTTGGCTCATACGCCAACGGTTGGTATCACGTAAGGAGTATACACAGCCACAATATTCTTGTTGGTAGAATTCTTCCTTCTTGCTGATTTCAAGCATACGAACAGCACCACCATTTTTACGCCAGTTGTAGTCCCAATAGGTGATACCTTCATAATGTGAAGCAGAACGATGCCCACAATCATTGATCTGCTTCATATCTTTCCAACGAGAAATACCCAATGAGCTACTAATTAGGCTGAAGCCATTTTCAGCTGCATAAAGGGCAGTGCGTTCAAAGCGCATATCAAAACACATGGTACAGCGAATACCTTTCTCTGGCTCATTTTCCATGCCTTTGGCACGTGCAAACCAATTGTCTGTATCGTAATCACAGTCAATAAAAGGAATATTATGTTTTTCTGCAAAGCGAATATTTTCTTCCTTACGGATTTCATATTCCTTGACAGGGTGAATATTGGGATTATAAAAAAAGATCGAAAAGTCGATGCCTGATTCAATTAGGGTTTCCATCACTTCGCCCGAGCATGGTGCACAGCAAGAGTGGAGCAGAAGTTTGTCGTGACCTGCTGGGAGAGTCAGTTTCTGACGTTCAAGTTTGTTTGACATAGTTATAGGGTTTAAATCTAAACCCTATATTTTAACGGTTTAGTTGGGAGATAAATCTCTGATAAGCTGATATTTTCTAATCAAAAAATGAAAAGTTTTCATGATATTTAGAGCCAATAAGTCCTAAATAAATAACTTTCATTTAAACCTAAAAAACTATTTAACTTTGAATCCTAGAACTTCTATATAAGAAATTTCATATACTTTTTTTTGTCGATTAAATTTTTCATGAACCATTACACTAGCTACAACTTCGGTCATTCCATGAAGTTGATCAGGCT
Organism: Acinetobacter sp. 129952; assembly: GCF_056642055.1. The sequence continues at coordinate 28,739 of NZ_JBWVSU010000021.1, forward strand.
TAACACTCTCATTTAACTTTAAAGATACCCTTTTATGATTTAAAGAATGAATCGATCCTGCCCACCCAGTTTCTCGTCTGTCTTTATCGGATGCATAAATTGATAAAACTATGTCTTGATGGAATTGTTCTTTCTCATCGAGAGTAGGAGGTGTGTAAGTTGCTGGTATTGGATCTAAAATGGAGCGATCGAAAGTTACTTCGTTTTTATCTTGGTAATCAAATTTGATCTCAGCTTTATCCTCTAATTTCGCAGGTTTGGTAATATTGATAGCATTTTCAGCTAAAGATTTTTGAGGAATTTTTGACAATACTTCTTGATACTGGATTTCATTCAAATAAGGTGATTGAATAGTCGTGTTGATATTATTTACGGTAATATTATTCACTATTGAGGGTGTTGCTGGCGTGGCCGTAGCTAATTTTGTTCCTTCTATAATTAATGCAATAGTAGACTGCTTTATTATATCTTTTACAGTTTCTTTTGATGGAATAAGTTGAGTAGCAGTTTTTGAACTTTTTTCAATAAAGTGTAGAGATTTTCGAACTATTAATTTGACATCTGAACTACCGCTCTTTAAATTTTCAATGAAAATTTCAGAGTTTATGACTTTATAATTAGGATAGGCTTTTTCAATAAATTTAGAGGTGTAATGAATATTACTTTCTAGAGCTCTGAGGCTAGATATCACTTCGTCTATGGGAATAAATTTCTTATTTGAATAAAATATTGAATATTCTGTATCGACTAATATCAACTCAGATTCCTTCACTAAAATTCTCCTTAATAATTAATATCTTGAGTCTATAGTATTGTTTTTGTTTAAACAATATACAAGAAAATGGATAGTCCTCCCTAAAAATTTAGTTTTTGTGAGCAATTACTAGGGCGTGTCCTCATTTGAAGAATTGGTTTTAAATACTTAAAATCCTCCTTTGAGTTATTTTTATTTCTATATTTTCAATGGCACGTACTCTTCTTACCGATGATATC
>NZ_JBWVSU010000022.1:0-29441 GCF_056642055.1 Acinetobacter sp. 129952
GACTACAACAAATACCTGCCTTAGCTCAGCTAGACACCCTTGGCTGCAAGGATTACAAATTAGACAAGATTCTGCAAGTTTTGCTCCATTGAAAGTATGAATATTCAACTAGAGAAGGTTCCATTTAACATAATGGTGGTTATACGAAGTACACTTGTATATGAATATAAATTTCAAGCACTTAACAAAAAAAGAAAAATCTAAAAATGCACAAAAATCGGCTTTTGTAATAAGTTGGTGAGTTTTTAAGCGAATCTGTAACATTTCGCCAATAAAATTGACTAAAAAACGATCAATTTGGCAATCACTGCCCATTTCATACGGATCCAGGTTCCAAAACTATCCCCAATTGCTGGGGATAAAATTTAGGCTATTTTGTACGTTTTGGCTCACATCAATCTCGGCTCTTTGCTGCTATCCGGAATACTGGAATTTTACTATTATGAACTCATCGGGAACAGGAAGTTCCATATAAGAATAACAATAGATAAGCACAAGGACTGTAAGGTAGGACAGGAGTTATACCGAGCGAACCAATACGAAAAACCCCGGCAGGATGCCGGGGTTTTTTATTGAAAATTAAGAATTAGAGGCCATAATTTTATCGTAAGCATCCCATCCATATTTAGTTAGATTATATATCTGACCTTTAGTCCCTTTTGCTTCTACTAAGCCATAATTCAATAGTTCACCTAATGCTGCCATATATGTAGCTTCTTTTCTTGGAGTAGAAGTATCAAGATTTTCCCCTCCTACTTGAAAAAGCAAACCAGCCAAATGACGGATTTTCATAATACCTCCATCACTACTACCAGCTAACCGAATAATTTCAACTGCCTCACTACTTAAAGTTACAGAGGAATCCTTAGAAGCTTCCTGTGAGTTTGGAATAGAGGAAGAACAGGACAAAATATATTCATGTGTTGATAATAAATATGGCAACTGCTTATTTAATTTATCTTTAAATTCTTGTAGAGAAGAAAACTCTTCTATGCGACCTTTATTTTTCCATTCGTTTTTTTTGTTTATCAATAAATCATATTGATCTCTATCTACTGTCGAGTAATCAATTGGTGTTTTTGAAAAGTAAATCATTGTTGGCTTCCCTTCAGCCATATGACGCTCAATCTCTTCAACAGTCCCACTTTCATATCCACCTGTAGGTGTACCTATACGTGTCCAAAAAACTGCAATTAATAAATCGCAATCATTTAGTAAGCGCTTATTAATTAAAGCCTGTGCCCTATCACCCATTTCAGGAGCACCATGTGTTTCCCAACCAATGGGATTTAGAATCATGCTAGTATTTTTTGAATTAATATCATTCCAATTATAAATAGCTTTTCTTACTTCTTCGCGTTCTTGTAATACATCACCTGGGGAAGCAATCATTACAGGGATAACTGTTGCAATATAAGACATATTTACCTAAATTTTAGTAATTTTAAATACTTATAAGTTAGTTAGTAAATTTGAAAGACGCAATACTAAAATTTATATAAGCGACTTGGTATGTCGTTTAACTTAATTCTAATTTCTTAATATTTAGCTTAATCATCTTTTCGGTTAGCTTGAAATCCCCTTGTTTCCATCCAGAGATAACAGCCTGATTCATAGCGTCAGAACTAACGGTAGTCCAATCAATTGAATAGCCTAATTTGAATAAAATTTGCCCTAACATAAAACGTTGTGAGCGACCATTACCTTCTCTAAATGGGTGTATATAATTTAAAGTAACAAAAAACCTGGCTAAAAAAGCACAGATTAAATCCTTATTTTCTTTATTATCAATAAGATATTTAAAATTATTCTTTAAGCATGAAAATAATATTTCAGATAAAGGAGCTATATTTAGATATCGAAGAAATATACATTCACCTTTATATGTGTTTACCAGTCTTAATTGGCCAGCCCATGGATAAACATCTTGGAATAATTCGTAATGTATATTTTGTAGGTGTTGTAAATCAAAATCACCTAGAAAAATATCTATATTTTCTTGTAGCTTAGTATTTTGTAAAGCACTAAATGCTTTCTCAGCATCATTCAGATCTTTAGTATTAGAGATACCGAGATTGTTTTTTAAGACACCATTTTCATCACAAAATGGATCATCATAAAAATCTTCTTCTGTTAAATAATAATGTAGTTCATCATCAAAAAACATTTTTAGCGTACACGATACATTTCAATTAATGTATTTCTAGCTTGTTCAAATGTCTTAGAACCATTTACATACTCATGTATTGGTTGTAAACCCTTATTTGCTACGACCAAATTATCTACTGCAAAAGAAGCTTTTACGACTTGAAAAGCTTGAGTACGGCTGTCTCTCATACTAATAACTTTTTTCATAAAATTCTCACTTTAGATAAATCAGATTCACTCTCAGGATATAACATTTTTCTTTAAAGAAGAAATTAGATCCTCTATTTAACATAAAACCTGTTATACGAAGTCAAAAAAATAGCCCCATACCCATATGGGATAGGAGCTTTATGGCAAAAAATAGAGTGAATTCGATAAAAAATGAAATCCTCTAATTCTTGTTTTAATTATTTTTTTAACTAAGAATTAGAGGATTAATTTCTTTACCTCTGGAGTTTTATAATTATTGTTATAAGATTTATTAAATCACTTATTGCTCAAATAATCTTCACAATCTGATCATTCACTCATGGATAAGTGTGATGGAAATCACAAAATCAATCAGATCTAAAAATCACACAATTACACTATTTATGATGAGCGAATTGCTCTTTTAATTTTCTGCTCAGTCTTGTATTGCGACAAAGCATAGACCGCCCAGATGGCAGCCGGAATCCAACCTAGAACTGTAATCTGAAGTACCAAACAAATGATGCCTGCAAATGGTCGCCCTATGGTGAAAAACAGTAGCCAGGGAAAAAATAAGGCAATTAGTAATCTCATTTCAAATTCCTATGTATCTTTTCAAAAAATTAATAATTAAATGCGGGCAGATCAAACAGCTTACGATCTCTTTCATCCGTTAAATACTTATCCATCTGAGCAATCAGTTTTGCTCTGGCTTGTTCATCATCTTCGGTAATTTTTAACATGCAGGATCCGATTAAAATCTTACGTCTGGTATCGTTCTTTCTTGCCTGTTCTTTCTCTTTAGCACGTTCTCTTGCCAGTGCTGCCTGTCTTTGAGCCTTTAACTGCTTTAGCTTTTCTTCCTGTGCTTTGATTTTGCTGTCTAGTGTTTCAGTAACGCTCATTAATCCAATACCATCATCCTGGGAAACCATCCCTAACATAAGCGCACTTGAATCTGCATTCAAGGTGCTATATGTATAGTAATGTTTTCCTCGAAGAGCGCACTTATGCAAACTTCGTTTGCAAGTCCGATTGGGGTCTCCCCCAATACCCCGACAACCGTATTCACGGTTGTATTTCACTACGTGAAAATTTAAAAGCGAAAAATAGACATGGCGATTTACCACTTTTCAGTCAAAACCGTAGCACGATCCGCAGGGCGTTCCGCCACTGCTGCGATTGCCTATCGGGCAGGTGAAAAGATCTATTGTGAACGTGAAGGCCTAGAACATGACTACAGCCGAAAAACTGGTGTGGAATACAAAGAAATTTATTTACCCGAAGGCGCACCAGAGCATTTAAAGAATCGAGAAAAACTCTGGAACGAAGTTGAACAACGGGAAACCCGAAAAAACTCGACTGTAGCCAGGGAATTTGAAATTGCCTTTCCAAGTGAACTGAACCAAGAACAACGTCTGGCCATGCTCGAAGAATTATGTGCCAGCATCGTGGAAAGACATCAGGTAGCAGTCGATGCCTGTATTCATGCACCGCATACCGGATCCGGCAGTGATGAGCGCAATTATCACGCCCATATCCTGATGAGTACACGTAAACTTACGCCAGAAGGTTTTACCGAGAAAACCCGGGAACTGGATCAGAAACACAGTGGAGAAATCGAACACTGGCGGAAACACTTTGCCGATATCTGCAATATGCACCTGGACATGGCCGGATACACCGCCCGAGTCGACCACCGCAGCTACAAGGACCAGGAGAATGGTCTGGAAGCCACCCTGCACGAAGGGCCGAAAGTCACCGAACTGCGTAGAAGAGGCATCGAAACCGAAATCAGCCGTAGTAATGATGAAATCAAACAGAGAAATCAGGCGCAGCTGCAATACGGCAAAAATATGGACGTTCTAATTGCTGAAAATGAGATAAAACTCAGCACACTGAAAACTGAACAGCAGCCCCAAATCAAAAATAGCGCTAAAACGTCACCAATTGACGAAAAAGCCCTATTTGAGGAAAAACAGAGGGAAACCCTTGGTAAAGTGCTAAATCGCGAAATCAGCGCAAAAGACGCGAATCTAGACCTGGATTTTATGCAGCGCAATCTCAAACAAGCCGAAATAAACCTGACCAAGCACCACAAACATCAAAACGAGTTCAATCAGCAGCTTGCCCAGGAGATCGTGAAAAGCGGACTCAAGCAAAGTCATGACAAATTGCAAAGCCTGGTCGATCAACACAACGAATTAACCCAGAACAAACCCTTACTGTTTGGAAAAAAAGCCTGGGAAGCCCAACGTGATGAGATCTGCCAGGAACACAAAAAGCTGAAAGGTCAGCATGAACACCAGAAAAAACATGGTGTGAAGGATTTATTGGAGAATAAAAAGTTCAAAGAACATGCCTGGAAGCAGTACCAACAACAACATCCGGCCAAAGCCAAGCAATACCAGACTCTATACCCATCCTATCAAGTCATTAAAAAATGTGTGGATGAGATCAAAGCAGAACAACAGATGAAACTCAGACAACAACAACAGCTCAAAGCACAGCAACAAGCTCCTAAAATGAAATCTCGTGGCATGAGTCGCTAAACAGAGCGAGTGTCTACGAGCGAACTGAGAAAATTTGCCCATCCCTTTCCCTGATTACAAGCTCCCTATCCATCAATCACCTGCATGGCAGAGTATCCCGCATGGGTGCGAACTTTCCAAGTTTGATTCCTAAACCGAGCGTAGCGAGAAAAAAAAGTTGATGAGCGAAGCGAATTCCGAGTTGCTTTTGCTTTTTCTAAAAGTCACGAAAATATGAACCAAAAATTGCCCCAACGAATCGAGCGAAAGCGAGATTCAATAGAGTTTGAGCGAAGCGAAAACCAAGGGCAATTTTTTATGATTTGGGCTTTTAATTATTTTTAAGCTTTTAAATGCTTTTAGATAGCCTGTAAACCTGAATTTATAAGGCTTTGAGAGATTATAAAACGAGGTTTACCTTGCATTAAAACGAGGTTTACCTTGCATTAAAACGAGGTTTACCTTGCATTAAAACGAGGTTTACCTTGCATTAAGCGAGTTAATAATATAACCTCGTCTTATTGACTTAAAAATATAAATTTTTCATATGAAAACCGAACTAATTGTCAAAGATAACGCTTTAATTAATGCTAGTTATAACCTTGATCTAGTAGAACAACGATTAATTCTTTTAGCTATCGTTGAGGCCAGGGAGTCAGGTAAAGGGATAAATGCTAATGATCCATTAACAGTTCATGCTGAAAGTTATATCAATCAATTTGGTGTACATCGAAATACTGCTTATCAAGCCTTAAAAGATGCTTGCGATGACCTATTTGCAAGACAATTCAGTTATCAAAGTCTTAGTGAAAAAGGTAATGTCATTAATCACAAGTCAAGATGGGTAAGCGAGGTTGCTTATATTGATAATGAGGCTGTCGTTAGACTTATTTTTGCTCCTGCTATTGTGCCTTTAATAACTCGATTAGAAGAACAATTTACAAAGTATGAGATACAGCAAATAAGTAATTTAACGAGTGCTTATGCTGTTCGCTTATATGAAATATTGATTGCTTGGCGTAGTACCGGAAAAACGCCTCTTATAACTATCTACGATTTCAGACAAAAAATAGGTGTACTCGAGACTGAATACAAAAGGATGTACGATTTTAAGAAATATGTTTTAGACATTGCATTAAAGCAAGTAAATGAACATACCGATATTAATGTCAAAGTTGAACAACATAAAACCGGCAGATCCATTACGGGCTTTTCATTTAGCTTCAAACAGAAAAAGTCTACAGCCAATGACATAAGTCAGGACAAAGAGCTAAAAATCAATTTGACTGATGCACAACGATATTTATTTGCTAGTAAATTATCAGAACTTCCTGAGATGGCTAAACTTTCACAAGGTAATGAAAGCTATGAACAGTTTGCTGCTCGGATTGTAACCATGCTACAAGAGCCAAATAAATTAAAAGAATTTATGCCATTACTTCGAAAAGTCGGCTTTCAATGAATGATGTCAATTGACATAGTAAAGTTAACAATCAACTATTAACACTATTTGAAAACTGGTTTACATAATGAAAAAACTGTCAGTTTCAGAACTAGCGAAATTATATGGATATTCAAGACAAGCTGTATATGCCCATATAAAGAAAGGAAATTTATCAAAAGGATCGGATGGATTAATTGACTTTTCAGAAGCCTTGAGAGTTTTTGGGGAACCACAAAAAAGCAATTCTAGTGTCAACCAAAGTCAATCAACTAGTAGGCATAACTTAACAGAAGTTGACTCGCTAAAACGTCAAGTTGACATGCTGGAAAAACAATTAAATCAGGCAATACAGAGAGAAAATCAATCATTAGAACGTGAATCGTTTTATCAAGAACAGATTGAAGCCATGCAGCGCTTACTGGAAGCTCCAAAAGCCAATATGACTACGTTTACCGATCATAAATCTGAACAGGATATAGCAACAGATTCTCGGCCACAGACTGAATCGAACTATGACGGATTGACTACTCCAGAGAACAAACGCATCCCTGTTCCTGAACATATTGAGCCTACACCTAAAAAGAGGGGCTTCCTGAGCCGTTTTTTCCTTCCTTATGGTTAGCTAGGACTCCAATTTTTTGATGAGCCAATTTCAGTGCAGGCGCATGAAATAATGACTCACCAAAAACCCGGATGAGGTTTATTAAAATTAAACAAAATCGTGGAACATTGCTTGTTTATTGATCGTGGAACATGAAAAATCATAAAAAAAGCCCGAACAGGGATGTTCGGGCTATCAACTAGAAACTACAGCATTGAATTTTCAAGAGAATTATAACGCATTTCGTATAAGGTGTATTATGTTAATTTTAATTATTCTACATAGTTACATCTGTGCCTTATCTTCCCAAAATTTTGCTTTATCTAAATTTTTTTCTACACCTATTCCATATCGATACATAAATTCAAGATCCCTCATAGCCTCTTTACTGCCAAGAGACGCAGCTTTTTTAAATAAATATAATGCCTTAGCAGTATCTTCAGTAACTCCCTCACCATTACGATATAAATTAGCTAAACCCACCATAGAATCAGTATGATTTAAGTCAGATCCTTTTGAGAACCACACAAAAGCTTTCTTATAATGTTCTTCAGCATCAGTTGGGTCCATATCTTCAACTAAACCAGCGTATGTCGCATACCCATCACCAAGCCAATACATTGCATCGATATTGCCACTTTCCGCTGACTTAATAGCCCAGCTTTCGGCTTGAGCTTCATCTTCTTCAATACCGTAACCATGTATATATACATCGGCTAATTCTAATTGTGCTGATGAATCACCATTTTCAGCCTTTGTTAATAACTCATTTGAAAATGTTGGATTTGCCAAAGTTTCCATAGAAAAGATCAGTCCTAGAGCAATAGATGCAAGTTTGAAAAATTTCATTTTATGCCTTCAAATCAAAGTTATATTTAATTCGTTATGTTATTAATAATACTTTATTAAGATGAAAAATTAGAGTGATTTAACATAATGGCGATTATACGAAATTTTTAAATTTCTTTAATTATCATAAGGATAATCTCATTTTTTAAATTTCGTATAACGTGCAGAATGTTAATTTTAGGGAATCTAAACGTTTCTTACTTATTTAAATTTTGGAAAAATGTAGGCTATTTATGTCATTTGACTTCGTAAAAATCTTTAAAGAAATTGATCTTCATAAAAATGATCTAGATATTGATAATTTCATGACAACGATCATCAATCATTGTCATGAAATGCAGCCAAACAAAAGTTGGGACCTATTCAAAGAATTAGATTACACAACAGAAGTTAAAAGTTTAGCAGCCCACGTAATTGACTCTTTAGAAAAAGAGGCTTCTCCCTTTATTGAGCAAGGGTTTTGGTTTGGTCTTTCTGATAATGGATATCTATATTTTGCAGTATCAGATCAATACATTGCAGAAGAAGATAACTTAGATTGGATGTCTGAAGCTAGAACATACTATCCTGAGCAAGGCGCTTTTAGCTCTGAAATTTTACGATCTATTGAAGATTTAGCAGATGAAACAGAACTGGATAATTATGCTGAATATCCTTTGTTCTTAGCTTATGCACTTAAACTGGCACAAGCGTCAATGAATCATTATAAAACCGCTTACCCAGAAAGAAAGGTTGGGTACTCTATTGGATATGATTCAGGAGATTTTATTACTGGAGGATGGATCTAATCCTCCCATTTAACATAATGGCTGTTATACGCACTAAAAAAACCTGGGCACCAACCCAGGTCTAAAATTTAAAAAACAGATAAATATCAGTGCAATAAACTCATTTTTCTAATTTCGCATAACGTGTATTATGTTAATTTTAGGGAAATTTAAGAATCTCTATGCAATGGTTTATTCAATATTCTTTGATTTCTTATCTTTTAGGTTAATCAGAAATAGCCAATAACATAAGCCAGGAAATAGAGCCATAAAGATAGTCCATGTATCTGTATACATCTTCCACCACTCTTTCGAAATTTCTCCTGTGTGACTCCATCCAAAAAGAATAAAAAATGGAGTAGCAATAATTATAGAGGCAATACAGATAGTTAATAAATTAAGACTGTTATAACGATTTAAAAGAATTGAGAATATGAAGCTGAAAGGTACAGTCAAAATACAATAAGCCAAGTAGACAAGACCGTGCCCTACAAGAACCACTAAAATCGAGTATAGGCTGTATTCCTGATTCATTACGATAAACAGGACTGCTGTGAAAAAAAGTAGTGGTAAAGGAGAAAGTAAGAGAGCTTTTACTATTTTTTCATTTGAGTATTTCACTAATTTAATTCTCTTATCTACTCAATAAATAATAATACTATAACGATTTTATTGGAGGTTTTTTGATTCTATTTAACATAATGGCGGTTATACGAAATAAAAAAACCTAGGCACTGGCCTAAATCTTAAATTTTAAATTTTAAATCTTAAATCTTAAAAAAAATATAAAAATTAAGGGTATAGCCTCAATTTTTCAACTTCGCATAACATGTATTATGTTAATTTTAGAAAATCTTAATTTTTGAATATTTTGGAGCATCCATTTTTATGAATCAATTGGAGTTAATCCTTAAAACCTTTCATGAATATGAGTTTAAGGAAGGTTTAGATGATTTATTTTATTTGTGTGGTAACTTTCTTAAAGAAATAGATCCAAAGATTAAGCTCGAATATAGACAAGATATAGCTTTCTTCAAAGCTCTAAAAATCCTGTTAGAAAGTGGTGATATTTCTTTATTTTATAATTTGAATTATGAAGGGCCATCTAGAGATGGAGAGTTACTGCTTGGAAGCCCCCAAGAACAAATTGAACAGCTACAACAAGTTTGGATTGGTAGCTTCGCTATCCATCAAATGGATCAAAAAAATAACTATTTAGGGTGGTATTTCTTGATACATTGTCCTTACGCATTAGCTCATAAACTCTATGATGAAGATGGAAAATTCGTTCGTTGGTTATATACAGACTAGCTTTCTTAAGGCTTATACATTTCGCTAGTCTTCATTAACATCGCAACAACTAAGTAATGTATTCAATACAAATGCTTCATTAACTACACCATCTAGGCCCTCATACTCAAAGTCGTAAATACCTTTAACAAGAACATTTAATTTATTTTGTCTGCTTAGAAAAAAGCTTAAACCTGTTACATCTACAGGATGGTGGGCCCCACCTAAATATATCGAACCACTTAAATCACCTTGAGTAAAAGTCAAAAACTTATTAATCAATAAGCAAAGTTTAGTTGATGGTAAGTCAATATCATCTAAGCAAATTATTGGACTTACGATCTCATCTTGGTAGATAAATGGTTCCATAAAAATATGGATAGATATTTCAGAATCAGAAGAACTAAAAATAATTGCATGTTTCGCAACTAAGTTTTTTGTATTGAATTTTTCCATATATATTTGATATGAATGAAAATTATTGATCTTATTTTACATCAATATCTTTTAATTAATAATGGTGGAATTTTTAACTAATTCTCAAGCCATTTAACATAATGGCTGTTATAAGAAATGAAAAAAACTAGACCGAAGTCTGGGCTTTAAGTTTTAAAAAACACATAAAAATTAATGGCATAGTTTCATTTTTTAACTTCGCATAACGTGTATTATATTAATTTTAGTTTTTCTTCACTTTAAAACGAATGTCTAAATACACTAGAGAATGGTTCTATGAATATGAAAACTGAACCTTGGATTGAGGATAGTGATCCCTTAAAGCCCTATTATGGGAAATTAAGTAATCAGGAATATACCGATATTTCTAATATATTTATTTTATGGATTAATCATAATAATTATATCAATCCTTCAGTAATTTCTAAAAATAGAAAATTAAATTTATTAGATTATTCAAGTAAATACAACGAAAAATGTAATCAAGACTTATACGAACTGCTATGTGAGAGCCTAAAGCAAACAGATGGATATCTCTATTGGCTACCTATAAACAATGCAAAAAATGAAAATACCTTTGCCGCATATTCTCCAGCAATGATTGCTAAGACTCCAATAGAAGCCAAGTATTTAGATTATGCTTCTCGCTCTTTTCTGCAAATGCAAAATGGTGGATATGCAATTATTGAAAGCAATCTAAATTTTATAGCCCTGGTTGTTGATGGCTACTATATGCAGGTAGCATTACATTCAAACTTTATGAATGAGCAATTTCAAGAATATCTCGATAGTTGGAACGAGATCGAAAAAAACCTTGATGAAACTACAGCACAATGCCTTTCACAAGCTTATTTCATACAGTAGAAATTAGAGAGGAATGAAGTATGTAAGTACCTCATTTAACATAATGGTGGTTATACGAAACGCCTTTTTAAATAGTATTATTTATCAAATAGTTAACTCAATAAATCCAAAACCCCAAAGATCAAAAAACACACGTTTTAACAACTCGTGTGTTTTTTAAGCAACTTTGTAATCTTTCGCCAGTAAAATCGGTTAAAAAATACTCAATTCTGGCATTTTCCCAATGTTCTCAACTCTTCCAGGGCGAAAACTATCCCCAATTTCTGTGGATGAAATTTAGGCTATTTTGTACGCCCTGGCGCACATCAATATCGGCCCTTTGCGGCTAGCTGCCGTACTGGAATTTTCATATGATTGAATGGTCAGGAACAGGAAGTTCCACATAATTAAAAATAAGCACCAGGATGGCGCTATATAAGACACGCAAGAGCACAGAGACCTAATGTTCCAATGAAAAACCCCGGCAGGATGCCGGGGTTTTTTATTGTCTAAATTTCTTAAATTAAAGTTGGATGGGCATCTAGAATACGAATTAAAGTTGCTGCAGGGCCAGTCGGATAGCGACGGCCTTGTTCCCAGTTTTGTAGGGTTCTAGCACTGATATGCAAACGTGCAGCAAATTCAGCTTGAGTCAAACCTGTCTTCTCACGTACTTCCTTAATATCCGGCAATTCAAGCTCAGTTACTCGGCTTGCTTCCATTTCATTACGTTTGATGGCACCAGCTTGTTTGATTGAAGCAACCAGGTCATCAAATAAGTTGTTATCCATGAAATTGCTCCTTCACTAATTGACGCAAAATAGAGGTCTCTTTATCTGTCAGGTTATCTTTCACAGACTTTGGATAAGCCACTAGGAAAAATATCTGATCATCTTCTGTGACCCAGTAATAGATCACACGGATACCGCCACTTTTACCTTTATTACCTTGAGCACAGCGTACTTTACGAATGCCACCGCCATTCTTGATTAAGTCACCTTTATCAGGCTGTACCAAGAGATCTTGCTGGAGCTGACGATACTCCTCATCATTTACAAGCTCTTTGATTTGCTTGGTAAAAATACTAGTTTCAATGAATAACATAGGTTGAGATACGTCAATGGCGTATAAGAATGTTAGCAGTTCTAAAACAAAAAGACGAGAACTATGAAATCTCGTTTTTGTGTAATCTGTATTATATTAATTTGAAATGAAACTTTATTATTATATTTTTAAGGGGAATAAATTATGAGTAATTATATAGACTGCTCATGTAACGGAGATAATGAAAATTGCTTTAGATGTTATGGCTCAGGACGAATTAATCTGAATGAATTAGACCCAATATTACCTATAAAAATTTTGCAAAATCCAAAATTGGAACTTGAAAAAAATTTCAATCATGAAACTTATGTAGTGACTAAAGATGAAAATGGAGAAAAACAAAAAAAAATATTAGTTCAATGTAAAATTTGTGCAAATCAAATCGAAAAAGATATTTTCAAAGAGCATTTAATTACATGTAAAAAAAATAAAATTCCTCTAAAAAAACCTATATATAATGAAAAAAAAGAATTTTGGATAAAAAATAGAAGGGGAAAGCTAGTCTGTATTGTTATATGTAATATATGCAATAGAAGAGTGAATAAAGAAAATCTAAAAAGACATATGCTAAAAGTACACTTCCAAGTTAAACATTTAAATAAAAGTAGCCTACAAGTTTCTTCAGAACAATATGATGATGTTATTCAAGATAGAATGAATGACGATGCTACAAAATTATATGCACATTCCTATAGAGAGAATGGACGGTTTGGATCTCACCCAGAACATGATGATCATGAATAAGATTTCTACTAAGCTCTATAATATATTTTCTGTTCAATAATTTTTAACGTGGATGCCGCTCTACAAGGTTTTTTAGCCAATTTTAAGAAAGGCTTATTAGAAGAATTTATTAACTTTTTAGACGTATGGTTTCTGAGTTAGAAAGTCGCTGTATTGATTTTATCAAATTTTTCAGTAACTTCCGAATCCTAATGTTTCGCTTTATGGCAAAAAATAGAGTGAACTCGATAAAAAATGAAACCCTCTAATTCTTGTTTTAATTATTTTTCTAACTAAGAATTAAAGGGTTAATTTCTTTACCTCTGGAGTTTTATAATTATTGTTATAAAATTTATTAAATCACTTATTGCTCAAATAATCTTCACAATCTGATCATTCACTTATGGATAAGTGTGATGGAAATCACAAAAGCGATCAGATCTAAAAATCGCACAATTAAACTATTTATGATGAGCGAATTGCTCTTTTAATTTTCTGATCAGTCTTGTATTGCGACAAAGCATAGACCGCCCAGATAGCAGCCGGGATCCAACCTAAAACTGTAATCTGGAGTAGCAAACAAATGATGCCGGCAAATGGTCGTCCTATAGTGAAAAACAGCAGCCAGGGAAAAATTAAGGCAATTAGCAATCTCATTTCAAATTCCTATGTATCTTTTCAAAAAATTAATAATTAATTGCCGACAGATCAAATAGCTTACGATCTCTTTCATCCGTTAAATACTTATCCATCTGAGCAATCAGTTTTGCTCTAGCTTGTTCATCATCTTCGGTAATTTTCAACATGCAGGATCCGATTAAAATCTTTCGTCTGGTATCGTCCTTTCGTGCCTGCTCTTTCTCTTTGGCACGTTCTCTTGCCAGTGCTGCCTGTCTTTGAGCCTTTAACTGCTTTAGCTTTTCTTCCTGGGCTTTAATTTTGCTGTCTAGTGTTTCAGTAACGCTCATTAATCCAATACCATCATCCTGGGAAACCATCCCTAACATAAGCGCACTTGAATCTGTATTCAAGGTGCTATATGTATAGTAATGTTTTCCTCGAAGAGCGCACTTATGCAAACTTCGTTTGCAAGTCCGATTGGGGTCTCCCCAATACCCCGACAACCGTAGACACGGTTGTATTTCACTACGTGAAAATTTAAAAGCGAAAAATAGGCATGGCGATTTACCACTTTTCAGTCAAAACCGTAGCACGATCAGCAGGGCGTTCCGCCACTGCTGCGATTGCCTATCGGGCAGGTGAAAAGATCTATTGCGAACGTGAAGGCCGAGAACATGACTACAGCCGAAAAACCGGTGTGGAATACAAAGAAATTTATTTACCAGAAGGCGCACCAGAGCATTTAAAGAATCGAGAAAAACTCTGGAACGAAGTTGAACAACGGGAAACCCGAAAAAACTCGACTGTAGCCAGGGAATTTGAAATTGCCTTTCCAAGTGAACTGAACCAAGAACAACGTCTGGCCATGCTCGAAGAATTATGTGCCAGCATCGTGGAAAGACATCAGGTAGCAGTCGATGCCTGTATTCATGCACCGCATACCGGATCCGGCAGTGATGAGCGCAATTATCACGCCCATATCCTGATGAGTACACGTAAACTTACGCCAGAAGGTTTTACCGAGAAAACCCGGGAACTGGATCAGAAACACAGTGGAGAAATCGAACACTGGCGGAAACACTTTGCCGATATCTGCAATATGCACCTGGACATGGCCGGATACACCGCCCGAGTCGACCACCGCAGCTACAAGGACCAGGAGAATGGTCTGGAAGCCACCCTGCACGAAGGGCCGAAAGTCACCGAACTGCGTAGAAGAGGCATCGAAACCGAAATCAGCCGTAGTAATGATGAAATCAAACAGAGAAATCAGGCGCAGCTGCAATACGGCAAAAATATGGACGTTCTAATTGCTGAAAATGAGATAAAACTCAGCACACTGAAAACTGAACAGCAGCCCCAAATCAAAAATAGCGCTAAAACGTCACCAATTGACGAAAAAGCCCTATTTGAGGAAAAACAGAGGGAAACCCTTGGTAAAGTGCTAAATCGCGAAATCAGCGCAAAAGACGCGAATCTAGACCTGGATTTTATGCAGCGCAATCTCAAACAAGCCGAAATAAACCTGACCAAGCACCACAAACATCAAAACGAGTTCAATCAGCAGCTTGCCCAGGAGATCGTGAAAAGCGGACTCAAGCAAAGTCATGACAAATTGCAAAGCCTGGTCGATCAACACAACGAATTAACCCAGAACAAACCCTTACTGTTTGGAAAAAAAGCCTGGGAAGCCCAACGTGATGAGATCTGCCAGGAACACAAAAAGCTGAAAGGTCAGCATGAACACCAGAAAAAACATGGTGTGAAGGATTTATTGGAGAATAAAAAGTTCAAAGAACATGCCTGGAAGCAGTACCAACAACAACATCCGGCCAAAGCCAAGCAATACCAGACTCTATACCCATCCTATCAAGTCATTAAAAAATGTGTGGATGAGATCAAAGCAGAACAACAGATGAAACTCAGACAAGAACAACAGCTCAAAGCACAGCAGCATGCGCCTAAAATGAAATCTCGTGGCATGAGTCGCTAAACAGAGCGAGTGTCTACGAGCGAACTGAGAAAATTTGCCCATCCCTTTCCATGATTACAAGCTCCCTATCCATCAATCACCTGCATAGCAGAGCATCCCGAATGGGTGCGAACTTTCCAAGCTTGATTCCTAAACCGAGCGTAGCGAGAAAAAAAGCTCATGAGCGAAGCGAATTCCGAGTTGCTTTTGCTTTTTTTAAAAGTCACGAAAATATGAACCAAAAATTGCCCCGACGAATCGAGCGAAAGCGAGATTCAATAGAGTTTGAGCGAAGCGAAAACCAAGGGCAATTTTTTATATTTTGGGTTTTTAATTATTTTAAGCTTTTAAATGCTTTTAGAGAGGCTCAAGTCTTTGTAAATAAAGGCTTCTAGAGCTTATATGACTACGTTTACCTACCAATATGACTACGTTTACCTACCAATATGACTACGTTTACCTACCAATATGACTACGTTTACCTACCAATAATCTACATTATTTTTTTTGTAGATTTAACTACGTTTACCTTGCATTAATCTACATATTTATTATTATAGATTTATATTCATAAGTAATAATGTAGATAAATAGAATGCGGGACTTAGTAGTTAAAGACAATGCATTAATTAATGCGAGTTATAACTTAGACTTAGTAGAACAACGTTTGATCTTATTAGCCATCGTCGAAGCAAGAGATAGTGGTCGGGGAATCAATGCAAATGACCCTTTAGAAGTCCATGCTGAGAGTTATGTAAATCAATTTAATGTTGCAAGACAAACAGCTTACCAAGCGTTAAAAGATGCCTGTAAAGATCTATTTGTACGTCAATTTAGCTATCAAGAAATTAATAAAAGAGGAAATGTAGAGAATGTTTTAAGTCGTTGGGTCAGCGAAATTAGATATATCGACGATGAAGCTACAGTAAAGTTAATATTTGCCCCTGCAATCGTGCCACTTATTACACGTTTAGAAGAACAATTTACTAAATATGAGTTACAACAGATTAGTAATCTCAGCAGCGCTTATGCTGTGCGATTATATGAATTATTAATTGCTTGGCGCAGTACGGGTCAAACTCCTATTATTGAACTTGCAGAGTTCAGACAAAAAATAGGCGTTCTTGATGATGAATATACAAGAATGGGAAATTTTAAAGATCGAGTATTAAATTTAGCTATTGCTCAAATTAATGAACATACGGATATTAACGTCCAATGTCAGCAACATAAAAAGGGACGTAATATTTCTGGTTTTTCATTCACCTTTAAACTGAAAAAAGTCGTTATAGCTCATACTAAAGAGCAAACTGCTCTTGAGATTTTCTCAAAATTTACCGATGCACAGTGTCATCTTTTTGCCAGTAAATTATCTGAGCTTCCAGATATGAATAAATATTCTCAAGGTACTGAAAGCTACTCACAATTTGCAGTTCGAATTTCTGAAATGCTACGAGATCCACAAAAATTTGAAGAACTACTCCCCTATCTAAAGAAAGTAGGCTTTAATACAAAATAAACTTCATGTTCAGATTGGATGTTCACACGAACATCCTTGTACACGCACTGAGGGATTACATTGAACACAACAAAATTCAGCGTCATGGACGCAAGTAAAGCCTTTAAAAAATCACGTACAACAATATATGAGGCTTTAAAAAATGGTGAATTATCAAGAGATCATGATGGTCTTATAGACTTATCGGAACTTATTAGAGTTTATGGCAATCCAATCAGTGTTCAGTCCAGTACACGCACTGAACAAGTTCAGAAGGATGTACAGGTACACATTCAATCTGAAGTTGAAAATGTATTAAAAGATCAGATTTCTTTACTCAAAAATCAGTTAGATTTAGCAAATCAAAGAGAAAAGTCTTTGATGCAACATATTGAAGATCTTACTCACAGAATTGAGTTTAAAGGCACCTTAGAACAGCCAAAACAAGAAAATATTAATCAGCTAAATGAATCTACTAATTCGAATATAGCAACAGATCCTCGGTCACAGGATGAATCAAACTATGACGGATTGACTACTCCTGAGAACAAACGGATCCCTATCCCTGAACATATTGAGCCTGAACCTAAAAAAAGGGGCTTCCTGAGCCGTTTCTTCCTTCCTTATGGTTAGCCAGCACTCCACTTTTTTGATGAGCCAATTTCATTGCCAGCAATGAAATAATGACTCCTCAAAAAACCGGATGATGTTTATTAAAACTGAATAAAATCGTGGAACACTAAAAAAGATAAAAAAAGCCCGAACAGGGATGTTCGGGCTATCAACTAGAAACTACAGCATTGAATTTTCAAGACAATTATAACGCATTTCGTATAAGGTGTATTATGTTAATTTTAGAAAAAACTTAAAATTATCTATTAAAGAATCATATATTTTTGGATTACTTATAAGTGAAATAGCACCTATATAGTGCAGGCTTAGCTAGAAAAACTATAACACTCTAAGAAAGTATGGGTTTTTATGTACAAGGCAATTTCATGAGAAGCTAGATGATAAAATTCGAGGCTCCCCAATTTTGTAAATCAAATATATGCAAAATAATGTGAGTAAGCCGGCAGTACCAGCATTAACACTGGCTGCACTAGGAGTAGTATTCGGCGATATAGGAACGAGTCCATTATATGCATTAAAAGAAAGCTTTCATGCGACACGCGGGCTACCTATTAATGAACTTAATATCCTGGGAATTCTCTCTTTAATCTTTTGGACCATTACCTTAATTGTTTCGCTTAAATATGTTTTGGTGATCATGAGAGCTGATAACAATGGTGAAGGGGGTATCATGGCATTACTCGCCTTAAACCTTAGGCAAAAAGGATTGTCCCGTGGAAAAAGACTGGCAATCATTATCTTAGGTTTCATTGGAGCATCCTTATTCTTCGGTGACGGTATCATCACCCCTGCTATTTCTGTTTTATCTGCAGTTGAGGGACTTTCTGTTGCTGCCCCGTCATTTGATCGCTTCATTATTCCAATCAGTATTGGAATTCTTATAGCTCTCTTTGCCGTTCAAAAACATGGGACTGCAATGATGGGGAAGTTTTTTGGTCCTATTACCCTGTTATGGTTCCTATCTATTGGTGCCATTGGCATTATGAGTATTATTCAAAGTCCATTTGTTCTTGCATTATTCAGCCCACACTGGGCTTTTTTATTCGTTATTAACAATCCTCTTATTTCATTTTTTGTGATGGGAGCTGTGGTTTTAACAGTAACAGGTGGTGAAGCCTTATATGCGGATATGGGACATTTTGGTATTTTACCGATCAAGTTAGGCTGGTTTTTAATTGTACTGCCATGTCTGATGCTGAATTATGCTGGACAAGGAGCATTACTGTTAAGAGATCCTTCGGCTATCACCAATCCTTTTTACCTGCTTCTGCCTTCAGCCCTTCTATATCCTATGATTATTCTGGCTACTGCAGCTGCAGTGATTGCCTCACAGGCTTTAATCAGTGGGGTATTCTCTATGGCTAAACAGGCAATACAGTTGGGATATCTACCTAGGCTTACAGTTTTACATACCTCCGCTTCGGAAATTGGACAAATTTATATTCCATTACTGAACTGGCTCCTGTTTATCTCTATCACCATCTTGATCTTAATATTTGAAAGTAGCAGCAAGTTGGCAGGTGCTTATGGTCTGGCCGTCACTGTGACCATGTTCTGTGACACACTGTTAGTAGCTTTTCTGGCTTATAGTTACTGGAAATGGAAAACATGGAAAGTCTTACTGTTCATTATTCCATTCGCCTTTATTGATCTGGTTTTGCTGAGTTCAAACCTATTAAAAGTACTGATTGGAGGCTGGGTACCAGTCGTTATTGCGGTTATTGTTTTTACCCTCATGATGACCTGGAAAAAAGGCAGAGAGATTCTTCAGGACAAACTGCAGAAGGACACGCTTCCACTGAATGTGTTTCTTGAGCACCTTGAACAGGCAGGTCAGAAAGTGAGTGGAAATGCCGTATTTTTAACTGGAACGCCTCAAGTCGTACCCCATGCGCTTTTACATAATCTAAAGCATAATAAAGTTCTGCATGAACGTAATTTTTTGGTGACAATCAAGACTTCTGAAATCCCGTATGTTGATGAAGCTAAGCGAATCGTTACTGAAGTACTAGAGAATGGTTTTTTCAGAATAACGATCCATTATGGATTTAAAGAAGAGCCTAATGTGCCTCATTCATTGAAACAAGCTTTTTCAGTACTGGATCTTGAGTATGACTTAATGAATATCAGCTTCTTTGTTTCTAGAGAAAGATTAATTCCAAGTCTGTCCAGCAAGATGTCTACATGGCGTGAAAAGTTATTTGTCGCAATGCAAAAAAATACCAGCCCTGTCAGTGATTTTTATAAAATCCCTTCTAACCGGGTGGTAGAGCTAGGTAGTCAGATTGAAATTTAAGAATTTCTAAAATGAATAGGCACCTTTAAATAAGGGTGTCTATCTGATCAGAATAAATCTTTTACTTTAATTTTCCAATAGTTGACCAATCTCTAAAGCTGAATAACCACGTTCTTTAAAGATCAAAATAATTGCTTTTTTATAATCTTCAGAAGTAGAGGTCTTATATTTTGTTATAAGTTGAATTTCAGAATTAAGCTGAAGGTCATTTTTTATCGTCAACACTTCCGTAGAGACTTTATTAAAAATCTTGAAATTAAACATACAGGCGCTCTTTATCAATATTATAGCGGCCCGACTACAACAAATACCTGCCTTAGCTCAGCTAGACACCCTTGGCTGCAAGGATTACAAATTAGACAAGATTCTGCAAGTTTTGCTCCATTGAAAGTATGAATATTCAACTAAAGAAGGTTCCATTTAACATAATGGCGGTTATACGAAGTCGACTTGTAATGCAATTTGCATTACAGTACTCTTAGCACATTAAATAACTGGGAGATATGATGGCTACTGTTAACTTCAGGGTCGATGAAGCCCTTAAAGAAAAATCCTATTCCATCCTTAAAGAACAAGGTATTGCACCTACAGATTTCTTTACTAGTATTCTTGAGTATGTTGCTACGACTGGGAAACTACCTGTCAAAAAAGCTTTGCTTTCAGAAGAAGATGAAGAATTATTAGCTCTTGTCCGTAAGCGCATTAATGACCCTAAAGAGATGTTTGAGGAAGTCACATTAGATGACTTATAAGCTTTTACGTCACAAAGACTTTACAGCAGAATGGGAAAAACTCCCTGTTGCTATACGAGATCAATTTAAGAAGAAACTAGCCAAAGTCATAGAGCAGCCACATATTCCAAAGAATATGCTGAGAGGCGATCTTGCAGGTTGCTATAAAATTAAATTATTAAAAGCTGGTGTCAGACTTGTCTATCAATTTAAAGATGATCAGGTAGTTATCTTGCTCATCACAGTCGGGAAACGAGCTGATAGCATAGTTTATGAAGAAGCTAAAAAGCGCATTAAAGACTAAAAATGGGAGCTTATAGCTCCCATTTTTGCATTCGTATAAGGTGTATTATGTTAATTTTAAGAAAACTAAATAATTTAACCTTAAATATTTTTCATATCAGATTAACTCAAAGGAATAGATTTAAATGGACTAACTCCGTAAGTTAAAGTTTTTTGATTGATTTAATAAATTCAATAAATTGCGGCGAAAAATCTTTAAATAAAGGAATATCTTTATTTTCTAATAACACTTCTCCCATAAGCTTTAATCCTACGGCAAAAGATTTCATTGATTCTTCATCTATAATTTTTTTCTGCTGCAATTTTTCTAAAACTTTGAAAATATCATCGTGATTATAAGCAGTAAAAACAAGATCTTCAGTGTAAGTTGAAGGCTGTCCTTTTGGATCGACAAGATGCTTTACACTAATTTGATATTTATGTTGTTTCATCGGACTACCTCATTTTTAAGACAGCTAATATCAACAGCAGCTTGATCAATGCTCTTAGCAATTTGATGAATTGTTTCTTCAGTCAGTGCATTATTTTTTAATTTAAGTCGCAATGATGTTTTTAAGTTTGCCATTGCACGATAGATATCTAGATATTGATCATTATTTTGAATTTCACGTCGCGTCTCTAAGCGGCCAAGGATATGTTCTAAATGCTCTCTTTGACCATTTAAATGGTTAATACCAGTCACTGTAATCTTGTACTGCTTACGGTCACCATCAGGTTTTTCAATAGAAACAAATTGCATGTCTTCAAGATAAGATAAGGTTGGGTAAATTGTGCCTGTACTTGGGCTATATCCACCACCTACCAACTCACCAATGCTTTTAATAATTTCGTAACCGTATCTAGGCGCTTGTTCAATTAAAGAAAGCACTAGCAATTTCATATGGCCAGATTCAAATAAACGGCTTTTACGTGATGGCGTATCTGAATTTATCAGCAAAGAGTCAGTTGTTTCATTCATAAGTTGGTATATCTAAGATTTATTAAGATATATCTTAATAAATCTTAGATATATTTTCAATTCTTTTATTTATCCCCGCATTTAACATGATGGTTGTTATGCGAAATTCCTAGCATATTCATCTTTTGTCTTATATCTTTATTTTTACCAATAGGTAAAATATATTCATAACTTACATCGAAAAGTAGGTAATTAAGAAAAAAATTACAGCGTTTTATAAGCCTTATAGTAACGGGAGAGACTATAGGGCTTTTTATTTATCTTAATATTCATATATCTATGATGAAGCCATGATGCTCGGCGATATAAAAAACCGGCTTGAGAATAGATCGGTCTTTTATGATATTTGCTAAAATGCTCTTTTAAAATATAAAAAACTAAGCGTGTATAGCACTGGGTCTAGGTGTTCTTTGGGCTTAGTTATTAGCGTTATTTAAATAAGTATAAGTCAATTTTTACCTAATGGATTTGCTTTTCAACTAGTTCCAATTTGTTTAATGCTTGCCCTTTTTTATGATCATTATTAATCTTTACAACTAGAGCTAAAATAAAAACCATCACTATAAAAACAAGGAAAATCAAATGCTTTTTCATCATTAATCCCTTCTTTTGATCTTTAAGAATGCCTTGTTCCTTTGTAAATAGATATGACATAAGGGAAGCACTGATACAAGCCTTTTTAAATGACTTTAGCAACTCGATAAACAGTTGCAACTCCACAATTCACTGCTTTGGCAATTTCTTCCTTAGTCATATTGCCAGCTGCTAGTAATTCTTTTATTCGTTTGTGCTTAGCCTCATTGGCTTTCTTACCTGTTGGCTTGTAACCCGAACGTGCCAGGCCCTGCTTAATACGTTCTATACGTTTCTCATTGTCTAGGCGAGCCATTGTTGCCAGGAGATCAATCAACATATTATTAATGAGTTCTAGGATTGAATGAGTAATGGTGTCACTGGTTTGAATCATTTGGTAGGTAGTAGGAAGATCTGCCACAATTAATCGAAGTCCTTTCTCTTGAATCCTGCGCTTCAGCTCTTGAAAATCTCGTTGGGTTAGGCGTGATAAGCGGTCAATACTTTCAACTAACAAGGTGTCACCTTGATTTGCTTCTGACAGCAGCTTATTCAATTCAGGTCGGTCTAACTTCGTACCACTATAGTTTTCCACGTACACAATGGTTTCACCCAAATTCAAGTTTTGGTTTAGATCCTGAAGAATCTGCAAAGCCCTTTTTGCATCTTGATCTTTAGTTGAAGCTCGTAGATAAATACGTGTATTCATTTCTATCATTTAATCTTAATTCTATTAGATTAATGATAACAACATCATTTAATTATTGCATTAAGTCTAATGATAGATATTGTATGCGATTTGGCTCGCTATCATTCAGCTATACTCTTTTGATAAAAAAAGCATAACTAAAAGCCATGCCTTGGGAATTCGTATAACGTGTATTATGTTAATTTAAGAAATATTGAATAATTAATCATTTATCCCGTAAGTACTGAATAAATTAAATACATAGCAACTCCGATCACAGTCGTTGCAAAAATCTTTTGCACTCGATTAGCATCTATCCGATGTATTAAACTGCGCCCAATTAACATCCCCACAATACACGCCATAACGAAAGTGAGCGTGATGGAAACAGGATATTGAAAGCCGTCCAACACGTGGGCAGAAATACTAACCCCACCAATTAGAAAAATAATCATCAAGGAGGTCGCAACGATACTGCGCATATCGAGGTCTGTCACTTTACGTACTGCTGGAACAATCACAAAACCACCACCCACTCCAAGCAAGCCAGTTAACAAACCTGCCACCATACCAATAATACCGAGAGATAAAGCAGTTTTCATATTCCAGATCAGGCGACCTGTAGTTTGATTAACCTTGCACAGTGTATTTTCATGATCATGGACTTTATTAAAGAATATCCGGTAAGCGACGAGCAGCATCACTAGACTGAATGCTAGGGTTAGCCATACTGGAGATATAATTCCTGCTAGATGCACACCATAACGTGCTGATGGAATGCTGATGAGAGCAATCCAAAGCGCAGCACGATAACGCACTATACGTTTGAATAAACCTTCAAATGTTCCAACCAAGGCGGATAGAGTGACTGCAAGTAGGCCCACAGGGGCAGCCTGTGCTACAGTCCACCCTTGACTCGCCATGAGTGCCGGCACAGCGAGAATACCTCCACCAGCACCTGTTAACCCTAGCAAGCCACCAATGGCCAAGCTTTCCAGTATCAACATCCACATAGCCCACACCCCTCTTTAAATCAAGCAATTCAACAAAAGACAAACCTTGTTGTTTAATGTTGAAACTTGTTTATCTGAAATAGTTAAGTGGAAGTTTCAAATAAGAAACTCCATTCTCTTCTGGCTCAGGGAACTGTCCGGCTTTCATGTTGATCTGTATCGAAGGTAAAATTAGTTTTGGCATACTCAAACCCGCATCGCGCTTATTACGCATTTCTACAAATTCAGCTTTGGTCGTACCATGATGAATATGAATATTTCGGTTTTTTTGCGTCTGAAGATCCGTCTCACATACATAGCGATCACGGGTTTGTGGTAAATAGTCATGGCATAGAAATACTCGGGTACTCTCTGGCAGTTCAAACAGGCGCTGTACCGAATCAAAAAGTATTGCTGCACTTCCCCGCGGAAAGTCACAACGTGCCGTACCATAATCCGGCATAAACAAAGTATCCCCGACAAAGACAGCATCACCGATGACATAACTTAAGCAGGCCGGTGTATGTCCGGGGGTGGGAATGTTATATGCTTCGATTGAACCAATCTGAAATTTCTCATCATCTTCAAATAGGTAATCAAATAACTGCTGGGCATTCCATTGCTTAATATCCAAATGATAGATCGCAGCAAAGGTCTCCTGTACCACAGCAATTTTTTGACTCATGGCAATCTTGCCGCCCAATTCAACTTTGAGATACTGCGCTGCGGTCAAGTGATCTGCATGGACATGGGTTTCCAGAATCCACTCGACTGTTAAACCCTGTGCTTTGACATAGGCAATAATCTGATCGGCATGTGTGGTCGAAGTGGTTGCAGATGCAGCATCATAATCCAACACACTGTCAATAATTGCGCATGCCTGAGTTGTAGGATCACTCACCACATAACTAAAAGTATTGGTATCTTCATGAAAAAAATCTTTTACAACAGGGAAATTTGACATCATTAAGCTCCTGCCCACTTACGGTGAATCAACACGCCTACAAGCATTGCGACAATAAAATACAGGACCTGATAATGTCCAAGACCAATCAAAGTAAAACTTGGTGCAGGACATACACCAGCAACTCCCCAACCGATACCAAACAGCAGGCTGCCAATGATTAAGCGTGGGTCAAGTTTTTGACTGGTTGGCAATAAAATAGGTTCGTTAAAAACGGTTTTCGGTGCTGCAGAACGTATAGCTTTTTGAAAGGGAATAAATGCTACGGCAATTGCACCCATCATGACAAAGGCTAGACTGGCATCCCAGTCACCAAACAGATCTAGGAAATCCAGCACTTTTTCTGGATTCGACATACCTGATACCATCAGCCCCACAGAAAACAAACCACCAAAAATAAAAGCGAGAAAATTTTTCATTTAGAAAGCTCCTGTGATATGGCGAATCATATAAACAGTGACAAAACCAGCAAACATGAAACTCATGGTGGCCACGATGGAACGTTTAGACAAACGACTCATCCCGCAAATGCCGTGACCGCTGGTACAACCTGAACCTAAGCGTGTACCAAAGCCAACCAAGAGACCCGCAACCACCATCATCAGCGGACTCGCATTCAATTCAATTTCTGGCTGAACAAACAGTCCATAGATAAATGGCACCGTGATTAAGCCCAACAGAAACCAAATTGCAGGTGTTTTAAACATCGTTGAAGGGTTCAGCACCTGTTCGATTAAACCACTGATTCCGGCGATACGACCATGCACATAAAGATAGCCGACCACGGCTACGCCAAGAAGCAATCCGCCTAAAAATGCGATCAGAAAATCATGCATAGTAAATATACCCACTTACAATATATTTTTTTATATTATATAATAATTTTAATTATTCAAGTAGAAGATCTTAATTTTTTTATCTCATTATTAGGATGCATTCATGAACACTACTCAGTTAAAAACGCGAATAGACTTCTCACAAGTTGATCTTGTTAGTGATTGTCTAAAAGTTTTATCAAACCCAGATCGTCTTAAAATTCTATGTGTTTTGGTGGAAGGTGAACTCAATGTGCAGCAAATTGAAATACGCACTAATATCTACCAACCCACCTTGTCACAACAACTAACAGTTTTAAGAAACAATCAGATCGTATCGACACGACGGGAGGGTAAACAGATTTTTTATCAATTAAGCGATATGCGCGTGTTAAAAATCATGCAGACACTCTATGAAATTTATTGCAGTCACGATTAAGGTTCTGTCGCATTTCACCCTTTACAGTATCTAATCTAGTTCTTAATGCGATAGAACCATTTAACATAATGGCTGTTATACGAAATTAATGGATGTTCATATAGATTACTTGCATATTGTATTCGATCGAATACAATATAGTGAGAAGAGAAGGAATCCTCATGATTGAAATTAAACGTCTGCCAGAATTTGATGAATGGTTGGATGGCATTAAAGACAATATGACCCGTATCCGCCTGAATCGTCGATTAGATAAGGTTCAACGTGGAAACTGGGGAGACATTAAACCTCTCCAAGATGGCGTTTGGGAAATGAGAGAATTCTTCGGTTCTGGATGGAGGATGTATTACATCCAACATGGTGACGTTGTGATTGTAATGCTTGGTGGTGGAGATAAATCAACTCAACAACAAGACATCGATCGTGCAGTCAAACTATCGAAAACGTTGGAGGATTAAAATGGTTAAAGTAGCTGATTTACCAAGTTTTGATATGGCTGAGTCACTCAAAACTGAAGAAGACATTGTGATTTATCTCAATATGGTTCTTGAAGAGAATGATCCAGCTGAATTAGCTCATGCACTTGGTGTTATTGCTAAAGCTCGTGGCATGACTCAAATCGCTAAAGAAGCAGGGATTGGGCGTGAGGCACTCTACAAAGCCCTACGTCATGATTCAGCACCACGTTTTGATACAATTAATCGTGTAGTAAATGCTTTAGGCTTAAAACTCACAGTACAACACGCCTAAAGCTTTAAAAAATATAGTAAAAATGGGAGCTAAAGGCTCCCATTTTTAGATTCCTATAACGTGTATTATGTTAATTTTAGAGAAACTCATAAATGAATATAATAATTTGATTAAAATCCATTCTCTAAAATTCGGATATCAACTCCAAGCACATCATCTTTTATCTTAAAGTGATGTTCTTGCATATGTACGGTTGCAAGGTGGGCATCTAAATGTTTGATACTTTTCCATTTTTCCAACATAACGACTGTATTTTTCAATGGCGCCTGATAAGACGCATGACTCTCATGATTAATAAGTAATTCGTAACCAAAACAACCATCTTCTTCAAACACTGTTGGTGTGATCTCCTTGAATGAATTGATTACATGTTGCAGATGCTTTGAACCGGGTTTTACTTTAATTTCAGCAATAATTGTTAACATGATTTACCTCTATATCACTGATGCAGAAAAATTACGGATCAAATGTTGGCGATAGTCATCTTTTATTTGTGGTAAGTTTGGTGCTTTGATGACGTCATGAGCAATAAATGTTGACATGCTTTGCATACCAAGAAACTCATTGGCTTTTCGAAAAGGCAAATAAACCCCATCTACACCTCTCCCCTCAAAAAATTGTTTTGGATCAGTAAATGCTTCAGCAGGTGCATTCCAAGTTAATGACAGCATAAATTTTTTGCCATGCATTAAGCCTCCCGAACCATATTTTTTAGAAGTATCCGAACGTGAACGACCATCATTAGCGTATATATGACCATGACCTTCAGTAAATACATCATCAATATATTTTTTTACTGTCCATGGTGCACCCATCCACCAGCCTGGCATTTGATAAATAATAGCATCAGCCCAAAGATATTTTTTTACCTCCTCTTTTGGATCAAAAGCACTATCAGCACGCGTAACTTTAACTTTATGACCTAATTTGGTTAACACTTCTTCTGCTAAAATTGTCAAGGTATCATTCAATTCACCATTAGAATGAGCAAAAGTTTTAGCACCATTGATAATTAAAATATTATTCATCTTCATCCCAAATTGAATAGAGAAGTACAATATAAATTTAAGATCCATCAACATAAATGCAATTATTAACAAAACATTATTGATTAATTGTTAATAATTAAAATTAATATATAATTAAAAATGATTTTTTATTAATGATTTACTTAGATATGAAATCTACATTTGATGAACTTTTAGTATTTGTTACGATCGCTGATTGTGGCTCTATAGTGAAAACAGCAGAACAATTAAATCAAACAACATCTGCTATCAGTCGCACATTACAACGCCTCGAAAAAAAATTAAATGTTAAATTAATCGAACGTACAACCCGTAGCCTTAATCTTACCTATGATGGAAAAATTTTTTTAGAAAGAGCAAGAAAATTACTTTCTGATTTGAATGAAGCTGAAGAGTTGTTAATTAATCCAGGTACTGAACCTACAGGCTTAATTAAAATAGATTCAGCAACACCGTTTGTATTGCATGTAATTATTCCATTAATACCAGAGTTTATAGAACGATATCCAAAAATCAGTATTGAACTAACTAGTCATGATCATGTAATTGATTTATTAGAGCATAAAATAGATGTTGCTATACGATTTGGTGATCTAGAAGATTCAAGTCTCTATGCAAAATTATTATATAAAAGTCGTTTGTATATCGTTGCTAGCGCTGAATATCTCAAAAAAAATAACTTACCAAAATCTATTATTGAGTTAAATCAACATAGATTATTAGGATTTAGCCATCCTTTGCATTTAAATAATTGGCCAATTTATATAAATGATCAACTATATAAAACTTCACCATCTATTACAGCTTCTAATGGCGAAAGTGTTCGTCAACTTGCTTTACAAGGCGTAGGAATCGCTTGTCTCTCTGAATTTTTAATTTTAAAGGATATAAAAGAAGGTAAATTAATTGCTTTATTTGAAGATGAAATAAAGATTCATGAGCAAAAAATCCATGCTGTCTATTACAAAAAAAATTATATACCTAAGAGAGTTAGATTATTTATTGATTATTTATATGAAAAATTACAACAGCTTAATTAATTTTAAATGGATTTTTCAAACCAGAGTCTGAAAAATCCACCAAATCACTACCCATTTAACATAATGGAGGTTATGCGAAGTCGACTTGTTAGAACCCATTTAAAGTGTCTATATTCTCACCAATAAAAATGTCTGGTTTATGATGGTTTTTATCACCATGGACTGGATATAAAATATGGATGCTGATCACTATGT
>NZ_JBWVSU010000023.1:0-27264 GCF_056642055.1 Acinetobacter sp. 129952
GGCAGCTGAAAGCTTCAAACCAAACTATCCAAAACCGGATGGCAAGCTAACCTTTGACCGTCTGTCTTCAGTGTTTGTATCGAATACCGTGCATGAAGAGAACCAGCCAGCGCATTTAAAACTCACCGATGCCTCTATTCCGGTGGAAGTCAACCTGCCGACATGGGACGAGCCTGCACAGCGTTACTGCCCGGCGGGAGTCTATGAGATTATGGAAAATAATGACGGTTCAAAACGCTTCCAGATCAATGCAGCCAACTGTGTACACTGCAAGACCTGTGACATCAAGGATCCGTCCCAGAACATCACCTGGGTGACACCGGAAGGTGGTGGTGGTCCGAATTACCCGAATATGTAAGGTAATTCCTGTGAATGAGAAAAATACATCTATTTCTCACATTCATATACCCACTCTTGAAGCAGTTAGTATTAACACTTCACTTTAATTTTTTAGGTAATCCCAGCTCCCTCGGGAGCTGGAATTAATAAGTTAGAATAGAAATAATAGAAAAGATTTTATAGCGTACTGGATATAAAAATGGCTTAACCAAAATGAGCTAAGCCATCTTTAAAATTTAAAACCAATGACGAAAAATTTTAGTCATTCATTAAGATTTTTGATTTGCTACAAACTTGGCGCGTGCTGCATGCAGTTTTTTATAGCTGTCAATCAGGCGTAAATGACGGTCCAGTCCTTCAAGCTGCATATTGGTTTCGGTCAAACCATAGAAACGAACTGTGCCTTCGATTGAACCTAGAACGGCATCCATACGGGCATCACCAAACATACGGCGGAAGTTGTGCTCATAATCATCCAGTTCCATTTCATCATCCAGAATGACTTCCAGAACGACATTCATGCACTGGTAGAACAGGCCACGTTCAACGGTATTGGTATTGAACTGCAGGAACTGCTCAACCAGATCTTTGGCTTCTTCAAATTGCTGCAAAGCCACATAAATCAGAAGTTTCAGTTCTAGAATCGTCAGTTGGCCCCATTCAGTATTTTCATCGAATTCGATACCGATCAAGGTTTTGATCTCGGTATAGTCATCCTCATCTGCTTCTTCCAGACGCTCAACCAGTGCTTCCAGTTGTTCATCATCCAGACGGTGCAGATTCAGGATATCTTCACGGTATAACAAAGCCTTGTTGGTATTGTCCCAAACCAGATCTTCTACCAGATAAATTTCTGAATAACCCGGTACCAGAATACGGCAAGCTGTTGCACCTAGATGCTGATACACCGCCATATAAACTTCATGGCCCATGTCTTCCAGAATTGTGAATAATTCCTGAGCTTCATCCGCATTCGAGTTTTGACCGTTATTAGTGAAATCCCACTCGACAAAATCATAATCTGATTTCGCGCTGAAGAAACGCCAAGACACCACACCGCTTGAGTCAATAAAATGTTCGACGAAGTTATTCGGTTCAGTTACTGCATTGCTGCTAAAAGTTGGTTTTGGCAGATCATTCAGACCTTCAAAACTACGGCCTTGTAAAAGTTCAGTCAGACTGCGTTCTAATGCTACTTCAAAGTTAGGATGGGCACCGAATGAGGCAAATACACCGCCGGTACGCGGGTTCATCAAGGTAACGCACATGACCGGGAACTGACCGCCTAGTGAAGCATCTTTGACCAGAACCGGGAAGCCCTGTTCTTCCAGACCCTTAATGCCTTCAACAATTTTTGGATATTTTGCCAGAACCTGTTCAGGCACATCCGGAAGTGCGAGCTCACCTTCCAGAATTTCACGTTTAACAGCACGCTCAAAAATTTCAGACAGACACTGTACTTGTGCTTCAGCCAGCGTATTACCGGCGCTCATACCATTACTTAAGTACAGGTTTTCGATCAGATTCGACGGAAAATAAACGGTTTCACCATCAGACTGACGTACAAATGGGAGTGAGCAGATACCACGAGCCTTGTTTCCCGAGTTGGTATCATAAAGATGGGTACCTAACAACTCATCTTCAGGATCATAAATTTCACGGGTATGTTCATCTAGAACTTCTGCAGGTAATTCGCCATTCGGACCTGGCTGGAACCATTTTTCATCTGGATAATGCACAAATTCTGCATTGGCAATATCTTCACCCCAGAACTGATCATTATAGAAGAAGTTGCAGTTCAGACGTTCAATAAATTCGCCCAAGGCAGATGCCAGCGCACTTTCTTTGGTCGAACCCTTACCATTGGTAAAGCACATTGGTGACTGCGCATCACGGATATGTAGCGACCATACATTCGGCACGATATTACGCCAAGACGCGATTTCAATCTTCATGCCAAGGCCTGCCAGAATGGCAGACATATTGGCAATCGTTTCTTCCAGCGGAAGGTCCTTACCCGGAATGAAAGTCGTATGGTCAGAAGCCAGACTTGGTATTAACAAGGCCTGAGCATCTGCATCGATACTTTCTACTTCTTCAATGACAAATTCAGGACCGGTTTGAATTACTTTTTTGACGGTACAACGGTCGATCGAACGTAAAATTCCCTGGCGGTCTTTTTCAGAAATATCAGCCGGTAGTTCCACCTGAATTTTAAAAATCTGTTTATATCGGTTTTCAGGATCAACGATATTGTTTTGAGATAGGCGGATATTGTCGGTCGGAATATCACGTGCCGCGCAATAGACTTTGACAAAATAAGCCGCACATAAAGCTGAAGATGCCAGAAAATAATCGAATGGGCCGGGTGCCGAACCATCGCCTTTATAGCGGATCGGCTGATCGGCGATTACCGTGAAGTCATCGAACTTGGCTTCCTGACGAAGATTATCGAGATAATTGACCTTAATTTCCA
Organism: Acinetobacter sp. 129952; assembly: GCF_056642055.1. The sequence goes on from NZ_JBWVSU010000023.1 coordinate 2,816, forward strand.
TGTGGATACCTAAATATTCTTATGTGCCGTCACGGACAGATAAGATGCTGAATCTGAATATACAAGCCGGTTCACGGAGGAGAACTTGAATGAAAAATAGAAAATGGTCAGGTTATGCCATTTGACGAAGTGTCTGGATAACGCTGCCGAGAATGGGCGCTATTATAGAATTATTTTATGAAATTGATAATATTTGTCTGAAATTCTGGCAGATTAAACCAGATCCTCAGTCTTTCCTGAGCTGCCGGAGCATGAATCAACTTCAAGTCATGGCTTATACTATTAATCAAAGTTGCAGATAAGGCAGATTTTCACCCGCCTAGTCTGAATGATTTCATAATTTTAAAAATCATAACTCAGTGCAAATACTGCAAGATTACGCTGCTTGTCATCATAACGGTCATAACCGCCAAAGATATATTCACCCGACAAACTTACCTGAGGTAAGAGCGCATAACTAAGTCCGGCAGAAGCATAACGAAAGGCAAACTGCTTTTCGGTATCGCCCAGTTCACCGCCCTCATATTTGCCTTCATCGTTAAAATAGCTTCCCGCTGCCGTAACGCTGGCATTCAGGCGATCATTCAACTGATGATTCAGGTTAAGCGTATAAAAAGTATCGCCCTGATTGGCATAAGCCACATCATACAGATAGGTCGATACACTGGCGCCAATACTGGTCTGATCATTCAACGCACGACTTACATTTAAGCCCAACTCATTTCCAGTGGTGTTCTCACCGCCCGGATAATAATAGGTCGCATTCCATAAATCCCAGTCATAATTTTCGCTGCTATAGGTATAACCCAGCAGAAAATCATGCTCGAATTTGTCTGAACGATGTCCCGGACGCCCCTGCACTTCTGCATAAGAGTATCCAAGCGTAGATCCCCAATATCCAACATAAAAATTGCCATAAGCCAGATTCAATGCAGCCTGTACAGCAACGTCGTCATTTTCAGGTGCATTGGTCAAACCACGGGAGACGTACTTGGAGACCACACTCAAGTTTCCGCTTGCTTCTATTTTTTTTACTTCCGCATCATCAGCATAACAGTAAAAACTTGAAACAGCAGCACAGCCAAACAGCACTGTTTGATTGAATATTTTCATAAAATATAAATTGTATTAAGCAAAGCCGGAGATAAAACGAAAGCAGTCGAGATTTTATCTCCGTTTTGGGGGGAAAATTGAAATTCGTTTTACTCCTGCTTTACTAGACGACAGGAATAAAACCATGATTTAAGCGCGAGGCGCCTTGTAAAAAGGTGCAGATGAAGGCGCAAGAGGAGGTTTGCCGCGAATATGGTCTGCCAGTTTTTCAGCGATCATAATCGTAGTTGCATTGAGGTTGCCGGTAATGATCAAAGGCATTATCGAGGCATCAATCACACGCAGACCCTGCATTTCATGTACGCGTCCATAACCATCGACAACCGCCATGTCATCCTCACCCATTTTACAGCTACAGGACGGATGATACGCGGTTTCTGCATGATTACGAACAAATTCATCAATTTCTGCATCAGTTTGCAGATTTTTGCCCGGACTGATTTCTTCACCACGATAGGGATCTAATGCCGGCTGATGCATAATTTCACGGGTAATACGAATGGCATCACGGAATTCGCGCCAGTCCTGTTCAGTACTCATATAGTTGAACAGAATACTTGGATGTTCAAACGGATCTTTGGATTTCAGGCGAACCCGACCACGAGATGGTGAACGCATAGAGCCCACATGTGCCTGAAAACCATGTTCATGAATGGCATTGGTGCCATTATAATTAATCGCCACAGGCAGGAAATGATACTGGATATTGGGCCAGTCAAATTCGTCTGAAGAGCGGATAAAACCACCGGCTTCAAACTGGTTACTGGCCCCAATACCTTTACCTAAAAATAACCATTCAGCGCCAATCATCGGCTGGTTATACCACTTGAGTGCCGGATATAAGCTGACAGGTTTTTTGCACTTATATTGCAGGTACATTTCCAGATGGTCCTGCAGGTTTTCACCCACGCCTGGCAAATCCTGAACCACAGGAATATCCAGACTTTTTAACAGTTCAGCTGGACCCACGCCGGAGCGTTGCAGGATTTGCGGTGAGGCGATTGCACCACCACATAATAAAACTTCACGATCCGCAAAAACCTGAATCGGCTGTAAGGTATTTTGTCCTTCAAAATATTCCACACCAATCGCCTGATTACGATTAAACAGAATCCGGTTGGTCATAGCGTGGGTAATAATCGTAAGATTATCCCGGCCTTTGGCCATATCCAGATAACCGCGTGCTGTACTGGAACGACGGCCTTGCGGCGTTACGGTACGGTCCATCGGCCCAAAACCTTCTTGCTGATAGCCATTCAGGTCGTCAGTACGTGGATAACCGGCCTGTACACCGGCCTCGACCATGGCATGGAACAGTTCATTATTCCCATTTTTAGGTGTTGCGACCGAAACCGGTCCAGAATCACCATGATAATCATTGCCGCCAATATCGCGCGTTTCAGCTTTTTTATAATACGGCAAACATTCGGCGTAGCTCCAGTGTTCTAGCCCCTTCAGGCTGGCCCACTGTTCAAGATCCATAGCATTACCGCGAATGTAACACATGCCGTTAATTAATGAAGAACCGCCCAGCCCCTTGCCGCGCCCGCACTCCATACGACGATTATTCATATGAGGTTCGGGATCGGTCAGATAGGCCCAGTTATAGCGTCGTCCCTGTAATGGATAAGCCAATGCAGCAGGCATTTGTGTTCTGAAGTCTAGACGGTAATCCGGCCCACCTGCTTCCAGCAATAGGACTTTCACATCCGGATCTTCAGTTAAACGCGCTGCCAGAACATTACCCGCAGAGCCCGCACCGATAATAATATAGTCGTAATTCATCAAATCCCCCTTATGCGCTAAATACAGATTGGAAAGGACTGAGTTCGACCTGAACCGACTTGGTCTGGGTATATTGCTGTAGCGTGACAATACCGTTTTCGCGACCGACACCCGAATGTTTATAGCCACCGACAGGCATTTCTGCCGGTGATTCGCCCCAGGTATTAATCCAGCAAATGCCGGCTTCGATTTGATGAATAATACGATGCGCACGTGCCAGATTCGGTGTCACGACACCAGCTGCCAAACCATATTCGGTATCATTGGCACGACGAATCGCCTCTTCTTCTGAGTCATAACTCAGAATACTCATGACTGGACCAAAAATTTCTTCACAGACAATCGTCATGTCGTCACGGCAATCAGTAAATACCGTTGGTAGCACATAAGCGCCTTGGGCAAACTGCTCATCTTCAGCACGGCCGCCACCACACAATAAGCGTGCACCTTCGATCTTGCCCTGTTCAATATAGCCCAGCACTTTTTCCATATGAGAGAAGCTGGACACTGGACCAAAATTGGTCTCAGGATCAAGTGGATCCCCCATACGGATATAAGGAATACGCTGCAAAATCTTGTCTTCAAATTCTGCTTTCAAGGCCAAAGGGATAAATACGCGGGTACCATTGGTACAGACCTGACCAGAACTGTAGAAGTTAGCCATCATGGCTATATCTGCCGCCAAATCCAGATCGGCATCTTCACAGATAATCAGCGGAGACTTACCGCCCAGCTCCATCGTGACTTCTTTCAGGCTAGAATTTGCAGCTTGCGCCATGACCTTTTTGCCGGTAGAAACGCCACCGGTAAACGACACTTTGGCAATATCAGGATGCGAAGTCAGATAACCACCAATTTCACCACTGCCGGTAACCACATTAAAGACACCATGCGGCACACCTGCTTCAGTATAAATTTCTGCCAGTTTTAATGCAGTTAAAGGCGTCACTTCACTGGCTTTAAAGATCATGGCATTGCCTGCTGCCAGTGCAGGTGCAGATTTCCATAAGGCAATTTGAACCGGATAATTCCATGCACCAATCCCGGCAACCACACCCAAAGGTTCACGGCGAGTATAAACAAACGAACTGCTTCTGAGCGGGATTTGCTGGCCTTCTAATGCTGGCAAAATACCTGCATAGTATTCGAGTACATCTGCACCTGTCGCAATATCGACGGTGGATGTTTCACTGAAAGCTTTACCACTGTCGAGACTTTCTAAACGCGCCAGCTCGTCATTACGTTCACGGAGGATGGCAACAGCCTTGTTTAAAATACGGGAACGTTGAATTGCTGTCATTTCTGCCCAGACTTTTTGGCCTTGCTGTGCCGATTCAACAGCGCGATCGATATCTTTTCGCGTACACACTTGCACGTCTGCCAGAACTTCGCCTGTTGCAGGATTAATCGTTTGAAACGTGCTATTGGACGTTGCATCGACATATTGTCCATGAATATAAGGACGTTGCAGTTTGAATGTTGTCAATGGAATTTCCTCGCAGGTGGATTATTTGAGTTGTTGCCGGATATATTCACTACACAGTTCAATCGGCAGTTCTGGGTCAATTTCGCCATTTACCAAAGCACCTCTTAACCAGAATCCGTCAATCAATGCTGCCAGACCTTGAGCGGCTTTCTCTGCCTGGTCTTTATTTAACTTTTTCATGAATTCGTATTTAAGATTGGAATGTAAACGGTAATGATTGATCTGCTGTAAACGGTGTAATTCAGGTTGGTGCAAACTGCTAGCCCAGAACGCCAACCAGACTTTCATGGCCGCCTTATCCGTTTGTGGAGCAGCAAAATTACCACGTACGATCGCTAACAAGCGCTGCTCCGGTAAGTCATCAACCTGTATCTTTATCTGTGCAACAGATTTACCCAATTGCTGCAATAAGTAACGCATTGTGGCTTCAATCAAGCCATTTTTACCGCCAAAATAATGACTTATGATGCCGGTTGAGACACCTGCCCTCTGAGCAATCTGACTAATTGAAGCTTCTGCAAAACCTAGCTCATTCACTGCAGCTAAGGTGGCATCGATCAGTTGCTGGCGACGGATCGGTTGCATACCAACTTTTGGCATAAGACTAACCTGAATAACGGATATAACAATAGAAAGTCACTCTGCTAAAGCAAATAGCTGAATGATGTAACAATTCATAAACGCTTTTTTAATTGAACGTTCAATTAATAAAAATTATAGTGCCAGCTCACCCTTGATGTACAGCGCAGTTTGTTTTGGATTTGCAAAAGTTTGTAATTCACGAAAACAAGGAAGCTTTACCGCAGGCTTTTGCTTTTAAATCACACTGCACTGTAGATCATCCGGCAACAACACGATGGTCATGGATTTATGCAAAAGAAAAATGAAGAGATGCAAGATGGTCTGAATAAAGTAGTTTTTTATTTTTCGGCGACACTTATTCTGCTGTTTTCTATCATTACCATTTTATTTAATGAACAAGCCAATCAAGTCATTATCAATATTTTAAACTGGGTCAGTCGTACCTTTAGCTGGTATTACCTGCTAGCGGCAACGCTGTATCTGGTTTTTATCGTCTTTATCGCCTGTTCCCGTTATGGCGAGATTAAATTAGGCCCCAAACATTCCAAGCCAGAATTTAGCCTGTTGAGTTGGTCGGCGATGCTATTTTCTGCCGGAATCGGGATTGACCTGATGTTTTTCTCAGTGGCGGAACCGCTTTCGCATTATATAAATCCGCCTGTAGGCGAAGGTGAAACCTTCGAAGCTGCGCGCCAGTCCATGGTATGGACCCTGTTTCACTACGGTTTAACCGGCTGGAGTATGTATGCACTGATTGGGGTCGCGCTAGGTTATTTCAGCTATCGCTATAATTTACCGCTCACCATCCGATCAGCACTCTATCCTATTTTTGGAAAAAAAATTAATGGTCCAATTGGCCATACTGTGGATACGGCTGCAGTACTCGGCACGATTTTCGGGATTGCCACCACCTGCGGGATTGGCGTTGTGCAATTAAATTACGGCCTGCATGTATTGTTTGATTTACCAGAAAATATCTGGATTCAAACTGCACTCATCGCCGTTGCCGTGATTATTACTATTATTTCAGTCACTGCCGGTGTCAATAAAGGCATCCGGATCCTGTCTGAAATTAATATCTATGTATCAATTGGGCTACTGCTATTCATTCTGTTTGTAGGCAATACCGAGTTTTTATTAGCCGCCTTGATTCAGAATTTTGGTGACTATATCAGCCAGTTCCCGAAGCTTTCTTTAACCAGTTTTCCTTTTGAACAACCGAAAGAGTGGATGAATAGCTGGACCCTGTTCTTCTGGGCATGGTGGATCGCCTGGTCACCTTTTGTTGGTCTGTTCCTGGCCCGTATTTCCCGTGGTCGTACCATTCGCGAATTTGTCACCGGGACTTTGGTTATTCCTCTGTTATTTACCCTGACCTGGTTGTCTATTTTCGGTAACAGTGCTTTATACAGCGTGATTTTTGATGGTAATACTCAACTTGCTACGACAGTTTTAGAAAATCCGGCACATGGTTTTTATGATCTGCTGGCGCAGTATCCAGGCTTTATGTTTACTGCAGGTGTCGCCACCATTACCGGCTTGCTGTTCTATGTGACCTCAGCGGATTCAGGGGCATTGGTATTGGGAAATTTCACCACCAAATTCACTAATATTGAGCATGATTCACCGCGCTGGCTGAGTGTGTTCTGGGCCATTGCCATCGGTTTGCTGACTTTGGCAATGCTCATGGCGAATGGCGTGACAGCATTACAGAACACTACGATTATTATGGGTCTGCCTTTTAGTTTCGTCATTTTCTTTGTGATGGCCGGACTGTATAAGTCCTTGCGTCTGGAGGATTTTCGTCAGGCCAGTACTAGCCTGAATGCGGCACCTGTGGTCGGCAATGTGGATATCCTGAACTGGAAGAAGCGTCTGAGCCGGGTCATGCTGCATCCAAGCCTGTCCCAGACCCGGACCATGCTGGACAATGTCTGCAAGCCGGCCATTGAGGCCGTTGCAACCGAGTTAATTGACAAAGGCATTCAAGTCAATATTCAGGAAAAATCACTTGAGGAAGAACCTGAACTGTATCACCTGGATCTGACCATTCAGCTCGATGAAGAAGAAAACTTTGTTTATGAAATATGGCCAGTACGCTATGACACGCCAAATTTCAGTTCACGTGGTAAACGAACCAAACGTTATTACTATCGTCTGGAAAGTTATCTGTTTGAAGGCTCTCAGGGCAACGATCTGGTCGGTTATAGCAAGGAACAGGTGATCAATGACATCCTGGATAAATATGAACGCCATATGATGTATTTGCATATTAACCGGATCAGCCCAGGTAAACGTCCGCTGTTCCCGGATCGTGAAATCTAGGATTACTCAACTACGGAAGGACTAAATGATGTCAGAAAGTTTGAATGCCTTTGCCCTGTTTTTTTCATTACTCAATCCATTTTTGATGAGTATTTACATGCTCGGAATTATCCGTAATTCCGACGCAAAAATATTCAACATGGCATTGATTCAGGGCAGCCTGATCAGCTTTATTGTGTTCATCATTTTTGCAAAAACCGGTGAAGCCTTCTTTAATGAATTCTTGCATGTACGGTTTGAGTCCTTCCAGATTTTTGGCGGTATTATTTTTCTGGTAATTGGCTATCGTTATGTCTTTGAGGGTGCTGATACGATTGGTGTGATGCGCGGCGCGCCCAGTCATCTGGCGGGCACGATTGCCATGCCGTTTATGATCGGTCCGGGCACCATTTCGGCATCTGTGATCACAGGTATACAGCTCAGTTTAATGCAAACCATTCTGGTGATTTTCTTTACCCTGTTTCTAACCTGTAGCTTGCTGATCCTGATGAAATATCTGCATGATCATTTACAGCATAAATATTCCAACTACATTGACCTGTATGTCGATATTGTCGGTCGTGTTGCTGCGCTTCTGATTGGTACCATTGCCATCGATATGATTGTGACAGGCGTTACCGGAATTTTAGAAACCTGATAAACCTTTTCTATCAATAAATAAAAAGAGCGGTTTTCACCGCTCTTTTTTTGATTTTAAAAATTAAAATTTAAATGACACACCGGCATAAGTAGAAAAACCTTCACCTGGTGAAGATCGCGCTACATCAGCACCTTTATCATTCAGACCAGGAATCACGACCGCAGCATATTTCTCATCCGTGATATTTTTAAAGTTGATCCAGGTTTTCCACGATTGATGTTCTGGTGCATAACCCACGTCAATGCCCCAGATCTGATAGTCATCACTGAATCGGCTATTGGCATAATCATGTGCCATCTTCGATGCATATTCGGTATTCAAACCAATATAGAGGCCATTATTCAAGGCATAACTTAGTTGAGCCTGATACAGATGTTTAGGGATTCCTGGCAACTGGTTCTTGCCAAACAATGGATCATTTTTGTACTGGAAATCGCTAAGGGTATAAGCCTGTTGCAGACGCAGTTCGCCATATTCGGATTCATGCAATGGCGTATCCAGACTTAGCTCCACCCCTTGATGAATCGTTGGCGTGGCATTTGATTCAACAGCAATGGGCTCTGAAGGTCGATTCGATCCATCTTCATAGGTTTTAATCATTTCAGAGGTTAACAGTTCATTTTTCACTTTGGAATAATAGTAGCTCAGTGCCCAGTCTCCAAAGACTGATTGTCCACGTCCACCCAGTTCAAAGCTATTAGCGGTTTGCGTGTCCAAATAGATGGGCGCGCGCACCCGGCCTGAAGCGACACCACTGTCAAAATAATACGGTGAAGACCAAGCCATCGCCCAAGGATGTGCTGGCTCAATGCTGCGGCTTAAATTGGCAAACCATTGCACAGACTCATTCGGCTGATAGGTCAAACCAAGTTGTGGTGCAAAATTCCATTCATAACGACTAACCTCAGGACTTGCCTCGGGATAAGTCACTTCACTTTCCCGATGGGTATACACCGCTGCCAGTCCCAAATCTAATTTGAACTGATCATTTAATGTAGTTTCCTGATCAAATTGCAGCACGTTGTCCGAACCGCGATAGGTATAACGGCGGGTAACTGTATCTGCCGGATACAAAGTTCCATCAATGGTCGTATCACGTCGGATGGTTTCCGTTACACCACTGTCCGGACGATGAGTCGTGCTGCGCAAGGCAATACGCCCCTGATGCTCCAGACCTAGAAACTGATAAGGCCTTTCATACTGGAAGCGCGCTGTAATATCTTCATAATCGACATTAGTACGATAACTGCTTTCACGTAAATCCAGCGGATAATGATGATAAGCCAGACTGCCGGTCAGTTTTGCATCATCCTGTAAATTCCAGGTCGTGGTATTGGCCAGCCAAGTACTGCCCGGCTGAATCCGTTTGGCATCTACCGCTAAATTAAAGCTATTCGCTGCTTCAGGATCATTTTTGAGCTGTTCTTGTGTAATCCGTCCTGGAGTTAAATGCTTGCTCTCACGGTAACGAGCATAAAAACGGGTTTCGATATCCGGACTGATCTGATAGCCCAAATTAAAAGCCAGACCCTTACCATCGCCTTCAGCATGATCCTGAATTCCATCAAACTGGGTACTCGTCAGCGCCAGATAATAATCCATCTGATCCAGCTTTCGGCCGGTACTAAACTGATATTTCTGATAACCATGGCTGCCCATTTCATATTTGAGTTCAGAGCCATCCTGATCTGCGCCGGTCTTGGTTCTATAGTTGATTGTTCCACCTAAGGCCAGTCCGCCTTGCTTAAAGCCATTGGCTCCGCGATAAACCCCGACATGATCAATCCACCAGGGTTCTAGCAGTTCATACGCTGTACCGCCCGGCCCGGTAAATGGAATATCGTCAATCAGGACGTGCGTACCGGATGCGTGTGCACCTGAAGTCCGGTTGATTCCTGAGCCACGGATTGAGACTTTTGCACCTTCATTCCCTGCAGACTGGGCATAAATTCCTGGCTGTAAACGGAACACATCGGCTGTGGTTGCAAGTCGCTGCTGTTCTAATTGCTGCTCACCAATGAAATTCGTTCCTCCTGAAACCTGAGCCAGCTCTTTCTGATATTGCTGCTGCGGATTGGCATTTTGCTCAGCGCTGATCACAATAGTATTCAGCTGTTGAACATTGTCCGGTTCTACGGCAGTTTCAGCATAAAGATGACCTGAGACAATCGACAGAATCATGAGGCTCAGCGGGCTTTTCTTGAGAGGAATTTTTGTCATGTGCATGGCGATTTTATACAGTCCTGTATAAGTGATTCCGTTTTATGAGAGGAAATCAGTTTAAAAATTATGCTGTAGCATAGATCAACATTGTTATTTTCAGGAGTTATTTTCTGCCAAAAAATTGACTGATCAGCGTATGTTTTTTCATTTTATTTAATCTTTTTATTAAAAATCAACTTGCAAGATCAAAACCACATCCTCACAAGTTCCAAGAACTTAATTTTTAAGTAACTGATATTTAATAATATGTAATTTAATTCTGCACAGATGTATTTCCACTTGGCAAAATGTGATAAGTAGAAAAATTTATAATCGACCAAACCAGTTCTTTAATTTCGAAAGTTGGCCGAAGTTGTATATTTTCTGATTTAAAGTAGACAAGATTAACCTCATCACCTTATAGAAAAATTGAAATCCTTGAGAGAAAAAAGTCTATTTTTAAAAATCCTGATGATGCAGGATTTTTAAGAATCACGGGCTTATAGATATTCACCTATTCATTGATCAATTGTAGTAGACCTGTCTTTTTTTGGAAAACCGATCCAGCTGTTTCAAGAAGCCTTCAAAATAATCTTTCTGTTTTTCTTCTATGCGATAGCCGGCGTATAAAGTACGACGCAAGCCTTCAGGCGCCACACAGTCCAAACGGCGTGATGTCACCCAGCCTTTTTGCTCATATTCATTTACCACCCAGTCTGGCAGTGCACCAATCCCGCGGCCACTTGCCACCAGCTGAATCAGCATTTGGGTCAAGTCGGTGGTACGAATGGCTTTTGGTAGAATATTAGCTGGAATAAACAAACGCGACATGATGTCCAAACGGTGTTTATCCACCGGATAAGTTACTAGCGTTTCTTCAGCAAGTTCCTGAACAGTAATCTCTTTAGCACGTACTAGTGGATGGGTATTGGATAAAACCAAGCGTGATTCGTATTCAAATATCGGAAAATATTCAATGCCTTTAAGCGCAATCGGATCAGCCGTAATTAAAAGATCAAACTCTCCAGTTTGCAATAATTCATGCGGATTCGACTCAAAACCTGAGGCAAAGTCCAGGTCTACATCCGGATATTGCATCCGGTATTGATTGAGTAGCGGCATCAACCAGTCAAAACAGCTATGACATTCAGAGGAAAAAACAATTCGTCCGGTCTGACCATGCACAATTCGGCTGATATCACTCTGTGCAATTTGAACTTGCGGTAATATTTCATCTGCCAGTTTTAGCAACCGCTCCCCAACATTTGAAAAGCTCACAGGGCGACTACGCCGATTGACCACTTCGACGCCAAACCATTGGTCGAGTTCACGTAGCTGATGTGACAAGGCTGATGGGGTTAAACATAAATCACTTGCTGCTGCAACCAGAGAACCATGCTCCCGCAGAGCAGTTAAAGTTCTTAAATGGCGAAGTTCTATCATGAAAAATACCGGAAATTTAAAAGACGGATGACACTTAATCTGTCTTAAGCATAACCCATTTTTCTTATTTTATTTAGTTTTTCTCATTTCAAAACCAGAATAATGAGATATATTCAACTATTAGGTTTATAGGTTTAAATTACTATTCCCTTAATTTCATTAATTTAATTTTCTTGGTTAACTTAACCATCATTAAAATAACCCATAAAATATTGATTAAACTTACAGCAGCAACAAGATAGAAAACTAACTCAGGCATAAAAGTCACAGAATAATTTTGCTGCACTCATACAATAAAAATTAGAAAGTATTTTAGAGGATGAAAGACTATGTCGAATCCAATCGATCGAAATGATGAAGAACTCACTGAAGAACAACTTGATCCTCAAGAAAAGCAGGATCGTGAGATCCAGCGCGGTCAATTAGGTCTTCATGATCCACAGCGACAACGTGATCAGCTGCGTCAGGAAAGACAGGATGAGGAACAAATTCAGTAATTTTCCCTGAGATGCAAAATAAAAAACTCCCCATTCTTAAAATAGATGGGGAGTTTTTTTTCAGTATTAAAAAGTTAGGGACTAGTTTTTCGCATCACCACATCTTATACATCTGATCTAATCTGAACAGCTCACCTTCTTGGATGAGTGCTATTTTACTATTTTGTTTCTGTAGAGGCTTTTGCTTGTAGGGACTGCGCTTGTATTTCTGCCGTTTTTTTCTTGGCCTGAATTTGTGCCGCTATTTCCTGATTTTTCTCAGCAAAACGCAAGCCACCATCTCCGGTGAGGCTGGTTTGGCTCATCACCATGCTGCTGCCCAAGATTAAAATCAGCTTAAAAAATTGAATTTTCATGTCTCATCTGCCTTTTTATTCTAATGGTATTAAAAATAAGCAATTATTATTCCAATGTTTTTATGCTTACTTAGATTTTAACTGCACTTTCTATTTTATAGGGATAATCTTCGAAAACACAGAGTCAATCATCGTAAAAATAGAAAAATCTGCAATAAGAATAAATAGATATTTTGACTACATCTCAGCTCAAATCACATCTGATTTTTTACTTCAGTCAAAAAAAATCGTTCAACAGCTTATTTTGATTATTTTCATTGGCTAAAATATAGTGCAAACACCCAGAGCAATAACAAAAAAAGAATCGCTGTGCAGGATTTCCAGAAAGTGACTGGATGCTTTTCAAGCATAGGGCGTGAAACTGATTTTTTAAATTTGATATCTGGGTGTTTCAGATCATATATAAAGGCTGAAAGTGCTTCATAGCGCTGCTCCGGGCGAATGGAAAGCGCTTTTTTAAAGATTGCGTCCAAGCCATGTGGCAGATCCGGTCGATACTCATAGAGAGGATGATATCGAACCTGCTTTAAGGCCTTTTCGGTCTTGCAGCGCGCGAGGTCCGTCCCATAAGGCAATTGTCGGGTTAATAAATAATAACTCATCACCGCCAGCGAGAACTGATCTGATTTTACTGATGGGGAGCATCCAATAAAATATTCAGGTGCCATAAAGGCCAAGGTTCCCAAAGGAACATCTGCATGTTTGGGATTCAGTTCAACCAGACCTCTGACCGCAGTCGATCCATAATCAATCAGTTTCACTTTCAAGGTATCGGCTGGTTCGAGCAGCATGACATTTTCTGGTCGTACATCCTGGTGCAGCATTTCAAGACGGTGCATGGCATTTAATGCTTTGGCCACCTGCTCAATGATCGGAAGCAACTGCTGTAAAGTTAAAGCAGTTTTATGACGGTGCAGCCATCGGTTTAGGCTTTCCCCTTGTAAATATTCATAACTTTGAAATAAAAACTTCTTGCTGCCCTTATGTGGATAGCATTGCAGCAGATTTTCATGTTTTAAGCGTTTCGATACCCAATCTTCCAGCTGAAATTGTTCCATCGCTTGCAGGTCATCCTGCACATCGACAGACAAGGTTTTAATGACCAGCTGATTTTGTGTTGCTTCATCATGCGCCAAATAGAGGCTGCTGCGATGATTTTGGTGCAGGATTTTATCAATTCGATAACCTTCAAACAGGTCGCCATGACTCAGCTGTTGCGGAAATAAAACATGGCTCTTGATATGAAAGGATTCCTCATCAGGTAACTGTTCCACTTTAATGATTTGAATGGTGAGATTATCATCACTACCCCGCTTTAAGGCCAGTTCGACTATAGACTTGGCAATGATATCCAGATGTTGTTGCTGTTGCAGCATCTCCGATATGAGCTGCATCTCAATAAACTCATAGACACCATCCGTCATCAAGATAAAGAAATCATCTTCACATAATTCAAGCTGCTGATAATCGACATCGATACGATGGTCGGCACCCAGTGCACGACTTAAATAATGTTCTGTTGATGACAGGCAAACGCGGTGATCAGCCGTCAACTGTTCAATGGCTTGTGTCTGAATGCGATAAATCCGGCTATCGCCTGCATGAAAGATATGAGCTCTGTTTTGTTTCAAAATCAGTGCACTAAAGGTGCAGACATAACCCTGGTCTTTATCAAAACGCCCGCGGCTTTGCTGAGTTTGTGCATATAGCCAGGAATTGGTCGCACGAATGACCCGTGCCGCCGAAGTTTGGGTACTCCATGCATCCGAAGTCGAATAATAATCCGATAAAAAACTGCTGACTGCAGTTTCTGCTGCAATATGGCTGACATTGCTGCTACTGATCCCGTCTGCAATTGCACAGGCAATGCCCTTACTGCTAAGCGCGTGGCTTTCAGGAATATAGACCCCATGAAAGTCCTGATTCTGTTCTTTGATTCCAGCGGAAGAATATTGCCCGATGCTGATCTTTAATTTTTTATTCATTTTAAATACTCAAAAAGGGATCGAATTGATCCCTTTAATCTCAAGGCATAAATCATCATGCTCAGATTAGAATTCTTTTTTATCGCCAGTACGTACATGCGTGGTATAGAGCGCCAGACCTGTCAGTGCCAAACCGCCCACCAGATTCCCCAGTGCCACCGGTAATTCATTCCACAAGAAGTAGTCTGTAATCGAGAAATCACCACCCATCATCATGGCAAATGGGAACAGGAACATATTCACCACTGAATGTTCAAAGCCCATGGCGAAAAACAGCATGATTGGCATCCACATCGCAATGAATTTGCCGCTGACTGTGGTTGACATCATGGCGCCAATTACCCCGAGTGACACCATCCAGTTACACAGCATGCCGCGGATAAAAATCGTCATCCAGCCAGCAAAACCATATTCGGCATAGCCCAAAGTCCGGTCCTCACCAATATGGGCAATTTTCACCCCGACCGCATTCGGTTCAGCTGCGAAACCCATGGTATAGACTGCGGCCATCAACACTGCCACGGTTAAACATCCGGCAAAGTTACCTAAAAAAACCAGTCCCCAGTTTTTTAAAATACGGGCCCACGTCACCCCAGGACGTTTGTCTAACCAGGCTAATGGAGTCAAAACAAATACCCCGGTCAGCAGATCATAGCCCAATAGATACAACATGCAGAAACCGACTGGAAATAGCAGCGCCCCGATCAGTGGCACCCCTGTTTGTACCGCAATCGTCACGGCAAATACTGCCGCCAACGCCAGAATTGCGCCTGCCATAAACGCACGAATTAAAACATCACGCGTGGCCATATGAAGTTTTGCCTCACCAGCATCGACCACTTTTTTTGCAAACTCTGCAGGAGCAAGATAAGCCATATTTTTATCCCCTTTATATAAATTACTTGCCTGTTTGCAAATAAAAAACGCCTAAGGTCTATTTCAACCCTAGGCGTCTTTGCCTTGCATTATTCAAACAGATCAATTGTGTCATGGCGCCGTTGCCATATTTAATATAGATAAAAGCAAATAGCATGCCATTTATTTTAAATGGCTAATAAAAATCCTATAAATTATTTTAAAATTTCATCCTTATAATTATATTGGCACAATCTCTGCATTATCTATAGCGGTCATTTTTTAAATATAGCTATTGGAGAAGATTATGATTAGCCATCGTCAACAAGTGACAGACATGATTATTTCAGCGAAAGTTTTAAAGTCTATTACATGGGCAGATGTCGCTGAAACAATAGGCCTTTCTAAAGAATGGGTGACAGCCGCATGTTTGGGTCAGATGGCTTTTAATAAAGAACAGGCAGAAAAAATTGGTGAAATATTTGGATTGACTGATGAAGCCATCGCCTGGCTGCAAATCGTACCCTATAAAGGTTCTCTGCCAACTAGCGTGCCGACAGATCCGCTGATTTATCGCTGGTATGAGGTTGTCAGCGTCTATGGTATGACTATTAAAGAACTGATCCATGAAGAATTTGGTGATGGAATTATGAGTGCAATTGATTTCAATATGGATATTCAACGTGAGAATAATCCAAACGGAGATCGGGTGAATGTCGTATTATCCGGAAAGTTTTTACCTTATAAAACTTATTAATCCTCCACCATAAGCATAAAAGCCATTATTAAAATGGCTTTTATTTTATCTACACTTATTAAATTCATTTATTTTTTTAAAAATCATTATTAAAATATATATAATTTTTTCATCTCAAATTAAACATATAAACTATAAATGATTTTACTTTTATTCGATAAATTCAACCATTCTGTACTTTTTAAATAATATTTTCCTATCCTGAATATATAGCTCATCATTTTATTATTGCGTTAGCAAAAACAACAAAAAGGATATTGCTATCCTTTTTGTCAATTCATTTTATATCAGGGCGTGTTGTGTTATTGCTGTACTTCCGCCAGATGACGTTCAGTCACGGCCTGTTCATATAACAGCTGTTCTTTTTCTTTATGTTCGACAGAGAAGCGGATCATCAATACACAACTTGCAGCAATCACTACCAAGCCACCCAGTACCATCAAAGTGGTTTGAATATCCAACATGCCCTTTAACAGAAAACCTGCAGCTACCGCGCCGACATTGCCACCTGCTCCAATAATACCAGCCACCCCCCCCAAGGCATCACGGTCGATAAAAGGTACCAGTGCATAGGTAGCGCCACATGCCATATGAGTAAACAAGGCAAAGATGGTCATTGCCATGATCGCCAAGGTTGCACTATTCATTTGCGAAAACAGAATAAGAAACAGACCTTCCAGCATGATCAAGGCAAACAGGACTTTGGTTCGACCATCCAGACCTTTTTGAATCGCAACTTTGTCTGAAACAATGCCACCCAAGGCACGGGCAAACAATGCCAGTAAACCAAAAATCCCGGCAGCCATCCCCGCTTCTTTTAGACCGAACTGGAAATTGTCGACAAAGTACAAGGCAATAATATTATGGATGAAAATTTCAATACCAAAACAGGCTGCATAAGCGCCAAACAGAATCCACACACGGTAGTTACGTGCGGCATGCATTAAGATGGCAAGGCCGCCTTTTTTATCGCTACCGACAGAAATACCTTGAGCACGGAGTTCTTTAAAATTACCTTGTGGACAGTCTTGTGTGAATTTCCAGTACAGTATCCCGACAATGATCATCAGAATACCTGGAACCAGAAGCGCAATTCTCCAACCCATTGCCTGTTCTACACCGAACATCACCAAAGCAGCCAGCATTAACGGCATCAGGGCTTGAGTCGCACCGCCACCGGCATTCCCCCAACCTGCTGTAGTCGCATTTGCAGTTCCCACGACATTTGGCGCAAACATAATACTGGTATGATATTGGGTAATGACAAAACTAGCACCGATGGCGCCAATCAATAAACGGAAAAACAAGAAAGATTCATAGCTGTTGGCCGAGGCCACACCAAACACCGGAATACTGCCAATAATCAGTAAGGCGGTATAGGTTTTACGCGGACCGTATTTATCACACAATGGCCCCACGATCAGACGCACCAGAATTGTAATAGCGACTGCGGCAATATTGATATTGGCGATCTGCTCTTTGGTCAGGCTGAATTCACCGGCAATGACAGGCATTAAGGGTGCACAGGCAAACCACGCAAAGAAACAGACAAAAAAAGCGAGCCAACTCATATGGAAGGCCCGCATCGCTGAACTACTGAAGTTAAATAGACTTATTTTTGTTGCTTTATTGAGACTTGTATTTGAAGACATAGCCATTTCCTTACCAGAACTGAACGTATTTAAGTCACTGTGATGCACAAGGCATATCAGTAACGATCAGAACGGACGTCATTGGCCGTCATACAAATGTAGAGTCTTCTTTGACTTTAATCAGGTATATGCACAGGTCATGCCAGATTATTTTTAAAATAGAATAAGATGCTGTTTTATATAAAATAATTTATATTTAAGCTCTTAAATTAGACTTTTCATTTTTAAAAATAGAGAGAAAAATAGATAGCTTCTGAGGCATTATGAGCAAAACAGTGAGAGAATGACCTGCCCGGAGTCATTGCTGGTTTAAATCGGTGCAGCATTGCATCAGACTATTTTTCCCTTTTCAAAATGCATCACCTGTGCCTGTAAATACGCTACTTCATCTACATGATGGGTCACATAAATCATGGGTAAATCTGTTTGATGAATCACAATTTTCAGAAAGGGTAAAATCTGGTTTTTCAGCTTTTGATCCAGTCCATTTAAAGGTTCATCCAAAAGTAATAGATCGGGAGAAGATAAAAGTGCACGTCCAATAGAAACGCGCTGTGCCTGTCCACCAGAAAGCTGATGCGCCCGATGCCGAAGTAGTGGCTTTAATTCGAGTAACTCCACAATGTCTTCAAACGTAAATTTCTGCTGACCTTTATTTTTTATATTTAGCTGTTCTGCATATTTCAAATTCTGCATGACATTCAGATGCGGAAACAGTAGGGCTTGCTGAAAAATCAGGGCAATTTTTCTTTGATGAACAGGAATATTCAGTTTCTGCTGATGATCAAATAATATTTTTTGCTGAAAATGAATAAAGCCTTGTGATGGTTTTAATAGCCCTGCAATATTTTTTAAAAAGGTGCTTTTCCCACTTCCTGATGCCCCCACAATACCAATCAACTGCGATTGCATATCCAGATTGGCCTGTAGCTGGAAATTTGCGTAATTAAACTGAAAATCACACTTCAGCATCTTAAGCCTCCAATTTACGTTGATACTTCTGCATGATCCAGTAATTTGCAATCAAGGCAGAAAAAGCCAGAATCAGAGATAAAATGACCAGACGCATGGCCATGCTTTCTCCATCAGGCTGCTGTAACAGACTATAAATGGCGATGGGAATCGTGCGGGTTTCTTCTGGAATATTGCCAACAAAGGTAATGGTGGCACCAAATTCTCCCAGACTGCGGCTGAAACATAAAATGCTACCGATTAAAATTCCAGGCAAAGCCAGAGGCAGGCTAATGCTACAGAATACCCGCCATGGTGCAGCGCCTAGAGATCCTGCCACCTGTTCTAATTGCCGGTTGATCATTTGAAAAGACAAACGAATCGGTTGTACCATTAAAGGAAATGCCACAATGATTGCTGCCAGTACCGCACCTTTCCAGTTAAATATCAGCTGAATTCCCCATGCATGCAGATATTGCCCTAACATCCCCTGATGACCAAACAGCAGGAGCAGAAGATACCCCAGTACCACCGGCGGTAGCACCATGGGCATCTGCAATATCGCCTCTACAAGAAATTTGGCTCGGAATTCATAACGTGCCAGCAACCATGCCACGGTAATGGCAAATGGCAGGCACACTGCTGTGGCAAAGCCCGCCACTTTGGCTGAAAGCATCAAGGCATTCAATTCTTCTGGTGTAAGCATCATCAGTTATGGAACCTTGAGCTTAAAACCATATTTCTGGAAAATCTGCCTGGCCCTTGGACTCGTCTGGATAAATTCAGAAAATTGGATTGCTGCCTGATTTTTCTGGCCTTGCCGGGTTAAAGCAATCGGATACACAATCGGACGATGTGTACTGGCTGGAAATACTCCCGAAATTCTGACTTTTTTACTCATCAAGGCATCAGTTCTATACACAATACCGACCTGACATTCGCCACGTTCTACAAATGCGAGAGTTGAACGGACGCTGTCCGTACCGACAATTCTGCCGCGAAGCGGATTCAACCAGCCCAGCCGGATTAAGCTTTGCTGGGCATATTTTCCAGCAGGCACCGATTCCATTTGTCCGGTACATAAATAACCTTGAAAGGCCTGAGCAAAATTAAAGTTGGCTGACATTTTAAAATGATTTTTTTTCTGAAGTGGACTAATCAATACCAGTTCATTTAAAAGCAAAGGTCGAATCTGACCGATCTGAATTTTTTGTTTCTTGATCAAATCATTCATCCAGTCCAGGTCTGCAGAGAAAAATAGATCACTGCTGGCTCCCGCTGCAATTTGTTTCGCCAATACCGAAGATGCAGCAAAAACCGGAACGATCTGGATGTCCCGATGCTGTTGCTCATACAGCTTGGAAATATCAGTAATCGCATTGGTCAGGCTGGCTGCAGCATATATTCTAACTGTCTCGGCATGCAGCATGGAGCTAGTCAACAGCACGCCAGTGAGTAGAACTTTGAATAAATCCATCTTTCTCATTCTATGTGATTCGAATATTGAGAATTGCGACAGGCATTTCAAATCAGTAAACCTTGTACCACATGCCCGGCTTGGATTTCTGTTGCTGCCGGAATACGTACCAGACAATTGGCCTGCATCAGATTACTCAACATATGCGACTGCTGTTTCGCCAGGCTTTTGAGCTTTAAAGTACCCTGATCAAATTCGGCAGCCATTCTTAAAAAATGTTCACGTGCATCCGCTTTCAAATCATGTGTCATTACCGCACTAAGCCATGCAGGTGACTGCTTTTGCCCTTGTAAGGCATTCAGTAAAGTTGCCGTATAGATTTGCATCCCGACATACACGGCAGCCGGATTTCCCGGCAAACCCAAGAGATAACAGTAACCTTGATCATCTCGACGATACTTGGCAAATAACATCGGTTTTCCGGGCTTCTGCTTCACTTTCCAGAAAATCTGCTCAAAACCTTGCTCCAGGGCAACAGGACGAATGAAATCATAATCACCCACCGAAACCCCGCCTGTGGTCAATATGAAGTCGTATTGGTTTTTAAGACGATGTATTAACGTTTGCAGCTCATACTCATTATCTGAAACATGCAGAATATCTACGTTTTGACCCTGTGATTGAAACCAGGCCTGAATCAGTGGAGCATTGGCGTCAAAGATTTTTCCGGAATTCAGGTCTTCAATGCTGGAAGCGACTTCATCTCCAGTAATCACAACAGCAATTTTAGGATAACAATAGACTGAAACCTGCTTCACGCCTGCCATACTTAAAGCTGCAATTGCACCTACATGCAGTTTTTGACCTGCATCTGCCAGACGCTGCCCTTGTGCGATTTCCTCGCCTGCATCACGTATATCCGTATGAGGTTTTAGGTCTGTTGTGATAATGATTTGATTGGCATGGCATTTGACAATTTCCTGACGGGCGACCGTTGTAGTTCCTGCTGGAATCCTGGCACCGGTAAAAATCCGGACCGCCTGACCTGGCCGCAGTTCAATTTCAGTGCCTTGTCCTGCCCGCATCTCTCCAATGAGTTCAAAAGTGCTGTGTGCATTAACATTTTCTGGACTGCAAAGCGCATAGCCATCTACAGCACTTTGTGAAAACAGCGGCAATGGAATGGCCGAATCAATCACTTCTGCCAGATAGAGATTCAGAGCCTGAGCCAGCGGCAGGCTTTCAGTTGCCAAGACATGCGTCTGCTCAAGTATCATCTGCAGCGCCTGATCAACAGAAATCAGTCCCGGCTCAGCGCCGCAGGCTGAATGCGATAGTGCCTGATTCATTGATAACCTCCCGCATGTGGAATATTTTTTTGCACATCAAACAAGTGCACCAACGCTGGAAGTACCGCGATCAGGGATTCTTTCGCACCCTGCCGACTTCCCGGCAGGGTCATCACCAGACTGTTCTCAATATAGCCAGCCACGCCACGACTTAATGCCGCATAAGGGGTACGTTTCTGCCCAAAACTACGTGAAGCTTCCATCAAGCCGGGAATTTCCCGTTGCAGCAAAGGTTGCAGGGTTTCGACGGTCAGGTCTTTAGGACCTAAGCCAGTACCGCCCACAGTTAGAATCAGCGGATACTGATTTTTCTGCTGTTCAATCAGGGTCAAGAGCTGTTCTGGGCTATCGGGAATGACCTGATAATTAATAGCGTCAAAATTGGCTTCTTTTAAAATTTCCATTACGTTTTGTCCGGCAGTGTCCGGCTTTTTGCCTGCTGCAACCGTATCGGACAGCACAATAACCGAAGCGGACAGACTCTCTTTAAGTACGCGGGTAAAATGTGATTTTCCGCCTTTTTTCTGCTGCAACCTGCATTGATCCAGCGACAAATCTTCCGGTTCACAATGCGGCTTCAGCATGTCATACAAGGTCAGACCTGCCAGACTGACCGCTGTCAAAGCTTCCATTTCCACACCAGTTGGTCCAATGGTTTCAACAGTAGCAATAATTTCGACATGTGCATCACACAGTTCATATTCCACATCGGCACGATAAATCGGTAATGGATGGCACAATGGAATCAGCTCATCGGTCCGTTTGGCACCTAGAATGCCGGCAATGCGTGCTGTTTTCAGGGCATCACCTTTTTCAGTATTGCCATTACGCAGCAACTCAATGCAATGTGGCGGTGCATGCAGGATTCCAGTGGCAATTGCTGTACGGTAACTTTCTGCTTTCATCCCTACATTTTTCATGATTCATCCCAGGCTAATTTTAAAATCTGTTTTAAAGTGATTCATCTTATGCATTCTCATTGGACGCATTTAATTAGATGGTGATTGGCAAGCGTGTTCTGCTACATGGTGATGGTGACAATGCGCTTCTTCTGCATGATGAGAGTGATTAGTTTCAGGTCCATGATCTTTTCGGATACAACAGCCTTCCACATACTGGCTGCTACCATCCAGATAAAACTCTTCTTTCCAGACCGGAACCTCATGCTTCACCCGTTCCACAACTTCCTCACAGGCAGCGAAGGCCTCACGACGATGGGCCGCATAAGCCATAGCAATGATAGCTGTTTCTCCAATCCCCAACTCACCAATCCGATGCACCACCCGGACATAAGACACCTGGTATTTGGTCTGGATCTGCTGTTCAATTTCACGAATCATTTTTTCAGCCACAGGCGCATAGGCGGTATATTTCAGGGCACGCACAGCTTTCCCCTGATGATGGTTACGTACTGTTCCGACAAAGATGCCGATTCCACCACATTCCGGAAAATGCTGGATACCATCAAAATCCTCCAGACTAAAAGCAGTCTGCTGGATTCGGGCAAATTGTTTTAATAGTTTGAGTTGCATCTCAGCCTCCTGCGACCGGCGATAACAGCACCAGCGTACTGTCCCGATTTAAAACGTTCTGTCTGGAAATAATGTCTTCACCGATTGCACATGCACAACGTTCCAGCATGGTCTGTATATCAGGATAAATGGATAGCAACTGGTTCAGGACTTCAGAAACATGAATTTCAGACTCGCATTGCAAATTTAAATCTGCTGGAAGTTGTCGTTCAATCGCACCGAAGGCTTCTATTTTGATATGAATTAATTTTTGCTGAGTGAGTGACATATTTATCCTCCAATGCTGTGCATGCTGATTTTGCGGATCGGCTTTTGTATTGGTGTTTGCTGGATCGCATGGAAGCCGGCTTCCTTATGCCAGATATAAGCGTGGAGCTTGTGCTGAAATGTCTGTGTGGCGAAATGATCCAGCGCCAGTTGTTCGATATCTGCCTTAAGGTTCAGGCCTTGTCTGGCAAATAAACAGTTATAAAATTCACCTTGGGCATTGAGGCGCAGGCGGTCACAATCACCGCAAAATGAATGGGTAATGGTAGAAATAATCCCCAAAGGCTGCCCATTGACCAGATAGCCACGGGCTGGATTGGCGCCCTGTCCTGGTGATACCCGGACATCAAATTCGGTTTTCAGTTGATCTAGGATGTCCTGCTCACTGATGACATCAGACGGGTTCCATTTCTGATCGCCATCGAGGGGCATAAACTCAATAAAACGCAGTTCTACAGCCTGATGCTGTGCCCATTTCACCAAAGGAATAATCTGATTGTCATTGATGCCTTTGATGAGCACACTATTGATCTTGACGGTCAAACCTGCCTGCTGTGCGGCAGAAATACCTTGAAGTACAGGCTGTAACTGTTTTTGGGTCAGTTGCTGAAACTGCTTTGGATCAAGACTGTCTAGACTGATATTCAGATCGTCCAGTCCTGCCTGTTTAAGCGCTTGAGCATAATCTTTTAAATAATGGCCATTACTGGTCATGGAAATACGTTTCAGGCCAATTGCTTTCAATGTCTGTAAGCGGGCAATAAAATGAACGATGCCTTGACGCATCAACGGTTCGCCCCCCGTCACGCGGATCTGCTCAATCCCGTGTCGCACCATAAACTCGCAAAAAGCATACAGGGCTTCAAAACTGAGCAAATCTTTTTTATTCATCCATTCCGGATGTTCAGGCATGCAATAGCTGCATTTGAAATTACAACGGTCAGTCACCGAGATCCGCAACTTACGTTTCTGGCGTCCAAACTGATCCTGAAAGATACTGCGAGGTGCTAAAGCTGTCATGCTGTTCATTGCTGCGGTCCATGATGAGATCTGCACGGTTATTTAACAGTCTTGATTTACTACCCTATTTCTTCACAATGAATGAGCAATAAGTGTTCCAACTTTGCACAAATTTATTTTTAAATAGGGTCTGTTGACATTTACTGTTTATAATTAACCCTATAAAGGTAGCCATAAAAATATACAGGCTAAAGCAACAGAACTTTGATAATTTCTTTTGAGCTTGTCATATCGA
>NZ_JBWVSU010000024.1:0-12352 GCF_056642055.1 Acinetobacter sp. 129952
ATAAAAAGCGTGTACACAGTGCACTGGGTTATGTATCGCCTTTTGAGTTTGAAGCAATGTACTATGATAAGATTAACCCGTTAGGTCAGGTGGCCTAACTTAAATAAAAAAGTCTCCGACAAACCCGGTACGGTTCAATTAATAGAATTTATGTATTAATTTCATAAGACAGAATAATAAATTTAAAAAATTGTGATGCACTTCACATACTGTCCGTTTCTAACAAAAAACCGTCCGTTTCTAACAAAAACAAAAGTGTTACATCCCCAAATTAAAACGTTACATGTCACGAGTTAAACCTGAAATTTGAAAGATAGATGTGTGTTATTTTTCTTCATTGTTAATTATTAATTAATTGATATTTATCTAAAATATTATTTTATTTAGCAGGGGAAACAAATTCATTGAAAATAAGAATACGATGCTGAAAACGATATAAATTTGATGAATAACTCAAAAATAAATAAAAAAACAAACCTCAACACATTTTTTAAAGAAATCTGCATAATTTCAAGCCAATTTCAAATTTTTTAAGATTTTTTAGATATAAATCTATATCAATGAACATTAATTCGAGATTGAACGCTGATTTACAACTCGTTTCCGTTTGAGAAATAAAGTAACTCTTTCAAAAAAATAGATGATTTCGTTCAAAAAAACCCGAAATTCGACGGATGGGATTTGAATTTTTTAATTCCTTTATGCTTGGGATTCAGGAGGGGAAATTGTTCTTAAAAAGAGCAGTTTATTAAGCAAGCCTACCTGTAGCTACAAAAATAAAGTTCTACGAACTTCACTTTTGGTACGCAACAGGGCTTGTTAGGGGCGACCCCCTAAGACCCCATAAATCACCAATCCGAACAGGATAGATAAATGAAAAGGACCAAACGTGAAATCACGAAGCGACTTCGTTTTAATGCTGAACAGGGGGCGCAGTTAGATAGTTTTCTTCAGGAACATGGAATTGGATTTACCAAGCTGATTCATATCCTTATTCAGCGCGAGTTATGTCGATGTTGGCCACTTGTTCACCAGACCAGTGAAGAACAAGCCCTTAGTGAACCTTCTAAGCTGTGGCAGTCCGTACCACTCAAAAAAAGATCCTTAAAAAATACAGTGGGTCGCCCGATACCCAGTGCCGACCCTCAACTCTTACTGGAACTTGGCCGAATCGGAAACAATATCAACCAGATTGCACGTTCACTGAACTTCTTATGTCTTCAACAAACTGAAGACATTCAGAAGTTTTCCTTTGTCGATTGCGTAGATGTTTTGGTCACGATTCAGTCTGATTTACATCTATATCTTCCTGTGCTCCCAAAATATTTTGTTTCTGATCAGCTTGCGAAAAACAGAAAAGCAGAAGCAATTCAACGGGTAATGGAGGATCGATAGATTATGCTCATCAAATTTTTAAAGTCAGGCACAGGCGATCCAAAGCTGGCAGCAGCCTATGTAACAGGTGAGCAGGATCATCAAGGTGACCGACGAGCAGGAGTAAAAATCCTGAGAGGAGATCCTGCTACCTTTGCGATCATTGCTGAAAGTATCAAGTTTCAATACTGCTACACCTCTGCAGTGATTGCCTGGTCGCCCGAAGACCATGTATCGGATGCACAGCTTGAAGAAGTTCTGGATCTGTTTGAGGAACATGCTTTTGCCGGATTGAGTCCAGAACAATATCACATGACAGCTGTAATGCATGCTGAGGACGATGGCTCACGCCATCTACATATACTGGTCCCTCGAATTGAACTGAATTCAGGAAAATCATTAAACATTGCTCCACCAGGACATCATCATTACTTTGACCCACTGCGTGATTTTTTAAACCATAAATATGGTTGGGCAAGACCCGATGACCCTACACGTATAAAGAGCATAAAACTTAAAAATCATCATGAGATGCAAAACGCAGCTGCAATTAAAGCCGGTATGCAGCATCTGCCCAAAAAGACCCGTCTGGAGTTAATTCACCAATATGTAGAACAACGCATTGTCTATGGAATCATCAATAACCGAGATGATTTGCTCAAGAGTCTGTCTGAACTTGGTGAGTTAAGTCGAAAACATGATCACTACATTTCACTTAAGACCAGTTATGGAACAGACCGTTTAAAAGGGAAGTTTTATCATGCAGAGTTTTCATTCGATGCTTACCGAAAAAATCGAGCAGGACCGGAAGCAGCACGAGCAGTATTGCCTGGACATCCGGCAGGACTTGCAGCACCTTCAGCAGAACTCACAGAATGCCTTAAGCGACTTGAACAAGTTCGAAGAAAACGTTTTACGTATCACCAAAAATATTATCGAACCGGAATTCCTGAGACTGGAGACTCTCTCGAACCACTATCAGGATTATCGGCAGCGCCTGGAGCAACAGTTAAAGCAAAGCTTGGCGGAAACCCAGACTATCGATCTGGAATTGATGTTGTACAACATCAAAACCGACACCCAGTTTCAGGACATTCTGAAGCTACATCAGCGCCAACAGAAAATCTTGCAAAATCTACAGATCGATTTGAGCAGGAACAGGGAATTACTCGACCAGATACAGCAGAGCAGCGAGCAAGAGCAACAGAACAGCAGTGCACTACGCAACGACCTTCTCAACATGATGCCATTGCTGAAACAAATACAGCAGCAATGCCGCAACAACAGCTCTCAAGCGAAATCAGCAGAACAGTTAAGCCATCAGCTTGGAGATGGAATCAGTTTGATACAGCAGCTCCATCAGCAATGCAAAAAAATACTGTGGTGTCTTGGGATATTCGGCACATTCAGCATGCTGTCACTGCTCAGGGATTTTATCTAAATATCGGAGTGCAACATGATAGAAACATTGTTACAAACCCAAAAAAACCAGTTAATTCTCCAGCTAAAGGGCATGATTCAAGCTTTGGAACACAAAACGGAAGTGCTTCAGGAGGAAGCCCGGCATCACCAGCAGGTCTTCGAAGCCCAGAAAGCATACATCGACGAACTCATGAAGTCACAAAAGCTTCAGAACGACTATCAGGAGCTTATGCGCAAAGAAAACATTCTTATGATGAAGAAACTGAACGATATGAAGCAGAAACTAATCGAGAGAGACAAGATCCTCAGGCGCTATCAAGACGAAATCAAGAAAGAGATATCTTACAAAGAACTAATCGATTCTTTAACAGCATTTGGGGGCGAATTAGAGCTACGTTTAAAACTGTTATTGACCAGCTCACACCTTCGCCCACTGATACAGGAAGAACTCCAGAGCAGTTTAAGACCGTATCTAAACGCCTTGAGACAGTTGGAATCGATCGACTGGTCAACCTTGCAAGACGAAGAGCTGAACACCGAAAACTTATTGAGCATGTTAGAAGAGTTAAAGCAGAAATAGAGGCCAGTAACCAACCAAAAAATGATCCTCTTGTGATAAAAACTATCAGTGCCGAATTGAAGAAAATGAAAATACGATATATAGATTTATATTTGGATGACGCGTATATATATGCAAATAAGGCTGAAGGCTGCTTTCATGACTTATGTGATCCAAACATCGCACCCGAAAGTAAAAAAATGGATATGGAGGGATACATCCACTTTATAGAAGAATGTTTAAATGAGTTCAGGGTGCAGTTGCCTCGGATGAATACCGGGGAAACTGAGGGATTTGAGAACCTGATGACAGTCGTTGAATTGCATATTAAAGAACTCAATACCACTAACCTAAAGATAGGGCCAACAATTGACTTAAACGAGGCACAGCAGTATCTGGGAGATATGGTTCAGGATGTTCGAGCAAAATTGGCCCAAAGGCTAACCGAGCTATCCGAAGATTCACATCTAGATCATCAAAATGATGCAGTACTTTCACAAAGAGAATCCGAGCCAACTCGGTCGAGTAGCTCGGATTATGATGCCTACTTTTAAAGAGGCACCCCCGACGATCAGTAAACAGTCTTAGGGAACTTATGACGACGTGGGGTGGACTGAGTCCGTTTTACCCAATCTTCTGGATATTCTTGACTGTAAGAATCATAGTAATGACCTGACCAATATTCCTGATTGTCTTCATCTTGGCATTCGTGAACTTGAGAAAAGTTGTAGGTGCTCTGTTGAGCTACAGCATGTTGCTGAAGTATCTTTTCAGCTGTTTTTTCCGCCTGATCTAAAGCCATGAAAATATCGAGCAAGGCTTGGCGCTGTTGATGGTTCAGAACTTTAGCACCTTCGATAATCAGCTGTTTAGCGAGGTTTTTTGGCATGCATGGGTTTGCATCATTGAATTTAGTATGCATAGCAGTTTCCTAGATAAGAGTTTAACTATCTCCATCACTTCTCACGGTAATGGAGGCAACTTAACAGGGGTGAGAATACTGAATCTAGGATCAGCCAGCACGAAGCTGCCCTGCTAAGCTACCATAAGAACTGCTTAACAGTAGGCAAAAAAATAGCCGCAAGTGCGACATTTAATTGCACCTAGATTTTATCAGGTTCTCACGCCTGAGCACAGATTTTGCTGTGTTGAAATAAGGTTATCCAGTAAAGAGCAGTGCGTCAAGGTCCTGATCAGTAATTCTTATAAAAACTGAAAAATAAATAATCAAAGAATGTCAGGAGCTCAATTTATTTTATTATAAAAAAGAGAGGTTCAGTATGAGCCAATGGAGAAGATAAAAATGGCATGCTCCTCATTCTCAGTGTGTATCATAAAGAATCAATATAGTATTAGGTACAGATATTTGCACATAACTGGCAATTAAAACAGGATATGTGCAATATTAGGACTTAATGACTTTAAGATTGACCAGATTTTTCTATGCCATAAGGTCATAAAATATCTAAATGTGAGTGATGAATAATGATGTATTCTGAAAATGACAGTCCAGTATATATTGCATCAGTGTTGGGAGAGCGCTTAAAACGCATTCGATTAAATCGAGATATGACACAAGCTGAAGTTGCGAGTAAAGCATGGATCAGTCGAAGAACGGTGTTAAATGCTGAGAAAGGTAATGCGAAACTCTCGGATTTAATTGCAATTCTAGCTGCATTAAACATGATTAATAATTTCAATGTTTTAATACCTGAAGAGTCATTTTCACCTATACAGTTGCTTAAACTAAAAGGCAAAGTTCGCAAAAGAGCATCAGGTAATAACAAGCCACCTGTACTGCAACTGGCAAAACCAAAGTCAGATTGGTGACACACATTTCTGATACGGGACTTATTTAGTATTGAGATCATGTCTGAATGGGCTGACCAAAAGTAAAAATTCGTCTGGGGCTATTTTTGCGATCAAGGTTGGTTGAAGGTCTGTGGTTAGTTAAAATATTATTCATGCATAATGCTATTAATCAGTAGGATGATGCTCCCTCATGACAAATCATATCCAGATTATAGATGGATCATCTTTCAAATCGATCTTCGTAGTAGGCGACTTGCATGGTTCTTATCACTTGCTGATGAGCCATCTCAACGCTATCGATTTTGACTTTGATAAAGATTTGTTGATATGCACGGGTGACCTGGTTGATAAAGGCAAAGAAAATTTAGAATGTTTTTCATTGATTAAAAAACCATGGTTTCGAACCGTTCGTGGCAATCACGAAGAAATGTGTATTAAAAGTCTATTTGATTCAAAGCTTAGACATTTACATGAAAGAAATGGTGGTGAGTGGTTCTATCAGTTGTCATCACATCAGCAGCATAAAATTATCAAAAGCTTTGAAGATTTACCAATCGTTATCGAGCTTGAACTTCTAGATAAACGAATAGGAGTAGTTCATGCAGATATTGATATTCATGAATGGGGCGCTTTTAAAGCAGATATCATGCAAGGTGATTACAGGATTTCAGGAATGGTTTCAGCTTACACAAATGCACTATGGGGGCGTGGAAGAGTAAAGAACTATTCAGATAATTATGATGTTGTAGAGAACATAGATGCTATCTATTTGGGACATACGATCGTCAAGGAAATGACCCGGTTAGATAATTGCTATTACATTGATGTGGGTTCATCCTTTACTCAAAAGCTTTGTATAACAAAAATTAAGTGAATATTCAGTTTAAGCGTTTACACAGTTTTATTTACACTCTCCTAAAACCATTTAACAAAATCTATGACTATTTTACTTTCCCTTACCTAATCGTCCTAGTGTATATCTTTTTTTTTGATTAGCTTATTCCTAAATCAAGTGACTTTAGGTAAGTATGATGAACGATATCCAATTTTCAGATTGCGCAAAGGCATGTATGAGCTGTTCCCTTACCTGTGCCAGTTGTGCAAATGCCTGTCTAAAAGAAGAAAATCTGGAGATGATGCGAGAATGTATTCAGCGTTGTCTAGATTGTGCAGATATTTGTCAGCTCTGTGCTCGTATGCAGCAAAATGAATCTCCTTTTATGAAAGAAATTTGTGAGCTTTGTGCCAAGGCTTGTGAATACTGTGCAGATGAATGTAGCCAACATGAGCATCAACACTGCCAGCAATGTGCTGATGCTTGCCGTGAATGTGCCGTCGAATGTCGAAAAATGGTTGTCTGATAAATAAAAGAATTAGTTGAGTTTAGGATTTACTCAATGAATAGCCAACGTGTTAGTTGTTAGTGGGTCAAACCACTAACAACGGCACTGTTGCAAATAGGGATCTGAGTCGATGATTTTCCCTTCAAAAAAGCTTAGAGACCGAAAACTCTATTTACTAGCCAAACTTCTCCTAGAATATTACCGTTATAAAATAATGAAGCTTGTCCTTTGCGTAGAGCACGCATAACCTCAATTCCTTTAATTGTGGCATAAGCCGTTTTCATAGACTTGAATCCCAACGTAGCCTTGATGATCCGTTTGAGCTTGCCATGATCACATTCAATCACGTTATTCTTGTATTTAATCTGTCGATGGTCCAGGTCTTCAGGACACTTTCCTTCCTGTTTTAGTCGCGACAAAGCACGGCCATAGGTATGAGCCTTATCAGTGTTTATGACTCGTGGAATCTGCCATTTTTTGACATGATTCAAAATCTTACCAAGAAAACAATAAGCTGAATGGGTATTTCGTCTAGCAGAAAGATAGAAATCAAGAGTATGGCCACGTTGGTCAACTGCACGGTATAGATATGCCCATTTGCCATTCACTTTTACGTAAGTTTCATCCAGATGCCATAAATGTCGATCTGTAGGATTACGCCAATACCAACGTAAACGTTTTTCCATTTCTGGAGCATAACGCTGAACCCAGCGATAAATTGTGGTGTGATCAACATTCACTCCACGTTCAGCGAGCATTTCCTGAAGTTCACGATAGCTGATGCCATATTTACAATACCAACGAACAGCCCAAAGAATGATTTCACCTTGAAAGTGCCGACCGTGGAAGGGATTCATCTGCTGTATCTCGAAATAAATAAGATATTTAGCTTATCATGTCAGCCTATTTGCAACAGTGCCGAAAAATTCCAGTATGCCGCATAGCCGCAAAGGGCCGGAATTGACGTAAGCAAATGCGTACAAGATCGGATAAAAACCGTCCCCTTTTTATCCGCAGAAATTGGGGATATTTTCTTACCGGAGAAGGCTGACAACATTGAAGAAAGTTTTAATTTGATTAAGAAACAATCAATTTTATTGGCGGAATATATCAAAACAGTTTAAAAAAAAGCCGACTTGTTTCCAAGTCAGCTTTTCGACATCGTCGAGCATTATCACTATAACACAAGTATCTGATTTTTATATATTTAAAATATACGTTTCGTATAAGCTCTATTATGTTAAATGGGAGGGAGGGAGCAAAATAAGTTAACATTTTGCTTCCGGCCACATTAAGCTAGAGTTTTATTTAAATAAAGCTATTTAGTAATCATTAAATTAATTAAAATCTAAATCTAACACCAGCTCCATATAACCAACCTTTCTCAGAGTTTGATTCTATTTGCCACGACGTTTCATCATTACCTTTTGAATACTCATAGGCAATGTCGATATACGGCATGATCTTTTTACTGATTTCATAGCGAGTTTCAAGCCCTGCGGTTGCACTGCTTAAACCAGTTTTTTTCGCATATTTAGAGTCATCACTAAAGATCGCATCCAACTCTAAATAAGTTTGAATAATCAACTTTTGCGTAATCAGAAAATCACGTTCCGTTTCTAGACTAAAACCCGCATAACTGTCTTCTCCTGCATAGAGATAAGCATCAGTTTCAAAGAAATATGGTGCCATACCATGTAAGCCAATCACTGCATCAACATTTTCTTCGGTGTCTTTGCGATGATCATCGAGTTCAACTTTTTCACTGCGATAACGTGCACCAATCTGTGCATCCCAAAAGTCTGAAATCATACGGCTATATAAAAGTTTGGCATCATAATGTGCATCATGCGATTCTTCTTTATCGGCATGAACTTTAATAAAAACCTTATTTTCATCTGTGCCAATACGGGTTTCAAACTCTGACTTTAAACCGCCTGTGCCATCTTCATTGACAAACCACTTATTATCCACCGTCGTAATCGCATAAATTTGCGCACCGTGTTCTGAGCGATGATCATAATGCGAACTCTGCTGAGTATTCGCATCTGGTACATGATGTAAATGATTAACCGTAGATGTTGCCTGATGTTGTACATGATTCATCTGACCATGGTTCATTTTCCCCATCATCTGCATGTGTTGTGCATGCTCTTGTGCAGAATGTTGTGAATGATTCATCTCAGACATGGCTTGATGATTCATTGATGGCATATTTTTCCCATTATTCTGAGTCGTTGAATGATGCCCTTCGTGCGCCACACTTAAGGTCGTTAAACTCAATACCGCAACAGAAAAAATCGCTTTCAATACAAAATTAGTGATGTGCATGTTCAGCTCCTTTTTGCTCAGTTACTTGTTGAGTTTGAGTCGAATTTGTACCTTGAATTGGCATTGTAGATACTTGTTCATCGCTAACATTCGCCACGATTAACTTGTTCATCATCCCCGCACTCATGTGATACAACAAATGACAATGGATTGCCCATTCACCCAATTCATCCGCAGTTAATAAAGCCGTAACTGTTTTACCCGGTGGTACGATCAATGTGTGTTTATTTGGCATATCTACCGACTCTTGACCATTCTCCAACTGCATAAACATACCGTGTAAATGCATCGGGTGCGCCATCATACTGTCATTAATAAATTTGATACGGATACGCTCGCCATATTTCACTTTTAACGGCTCAGCATCACTAAATTTTTTACCGTTAATGGTCCAAATATAACGTTCCATAGTACCGCCCAAACGCACGACCAATTCACTGCTGGCTTCACGAGTATCTTTTTGCGGCTCTAATGATTTTAAATCGCTATATTGCAAGGCTTTATTACCTGCAGGTGTAGAGGCATTTGCCCAACCATAAACCACTTGATCATTTTTTTGCGGTTTTACTGCGCTATGCTGTGAATGATCCGTGCCTTTCATATCGCCATGGTTCATTTTCGAATGATCCATTCCTGAATGATCACCACCACCATGTCCCATATCTTCCATAGTCAAAAGCGAGCGTGGACGTGGCTGAGGCATATGAATGCCGTGTGTCACAGGATTTAGTTCATTGTGTAGCGTACCAATCGCATAACCTGAACGGTCAATTGACTCAGCTTCAATTTGATAATGTCCACCTTTTGGCTCCACAATCACATCATAAGTTTCAGCCGTACCAATACGGAATTCATCTACAGAAATGGGTTTCACAGGCTGACCATCAGCACTAACCACAGTCATTTTCAAGTTAGGAATACGGACATCGTAGAAAGACATCGCAGATGCATTCACAAAACGTAGGCGAATTTTTTCATTCGGTTTAAACATTCCTGTCCAATTTTGTTCAGGTGTTTTGCCATTAATGAGGAAGGTATAACCTGTAACATCCGACATGTCGGTTTTTAGCATACGCATCTGATTCCACATTTTGCGGTCAGACCATGTCGCTTTTATGCCATCACGTTTAACCTGCTTCCAAACATCACCCAAGGTTTCACGCTGATCTTGATAATATTCAGCTGAAATTTTAAGATCTTTCTGAATTTGATCACTGGTTTTTTCATGAAAATCTGACAACATCACCACATAGTCACGTTCAGCTTTTTCATGTGCTGCCAATGGTGTTTTACCTTTTGGATAAATCACAAAAGAACCATATAAGCCGTCTTGTTCCTGTCCTTTAGAATGAGCGTGATACCAATAAGTCCCGCTTTGGCGAATCTTGAATTTATAAACATACTCGCTTTGAGGCTTAATACCGTTAAAACCATTAAATCCTGGTACACCATCCATAATGCCCGGCAACAACAGTCCGTGCCAATGAATAGAAGAATCTTGGTTTTTTAAATTATTTTTCACGCGAATGATGGCTTCATCACCCTCTTCAAACTCAAGCAAAGGCGCAGGAAATTGACCATTTACGGTAATGCGCTTTACAGGCTTTCCAGTTGGGCTGACCACTGCTTCATCAATAACAAGCTGATATTCACGCACTTCGGCAAAAACCAAAGGCGACGATGCAAAACAAATACCTGCTAATAGGTACGAACTAATTTTATGAGACATAACTTAACCTTAATTTTTGAAAAATAAATAAATTTTAAAAAAAATTGGTTAAGTTTTAGGAGGACGTGAAATTTCTTGCCAATACCCATTTAGATATTGGTTGAGGTAATAAAAATTAGGCTGATCTATAGAATAGAAGGTATCTAGGGGATCTAGCGAGCTTTGCAAAGAATGAAGACATGAGATCTGTGTCTGGCAGGATAAGCTAGAACATTCCTGACACTTTTTGTGATCTATATTCTGATTAATAGCTAAATGATTATGGCAATCGGTATTCGTCTGTACTTCGTGATTAATAGCTAAATGATTATGGCAATCGGTATTCGTCTGTACTTCGTGATTAATACCATGTTGAGTGACTTGCTGTGCTTGATCTAAACAATGATCTTGGCTCATTTCAGTTTGCATATTGATATGCATTATCTTTACTGATGCAACAGACACACTACTCCATCCTATGGCAAAAACCATAAGAAAACAAAACCAAAGTTTTTTGGAGAGATGAGTCAACACGAATGCTATCTAGGAATAGAATTTAATCCAATATATCTTAACGGAATTTCAACTATTTACAACTCAATATAATTTAGTAGTTTCTCTAAAATTAACATAATACACCTTATACGAAACGTGTTTGTTAGAACCCATTTAAAGTGTCTATATTCTCACCAATAAAAATGTCTGGTTTATGATGGTTTTTATCACCATGGACTGGATATAAAATATAGATGCTGATCACTATGTCTGACAAAGAAATTCAACGTCTTGCAGTTCTGCAAGACGTTCGAGATCATCGTATTACCCAAGTCCGTGCTGCTGAAATCCTGAATCTTTCCACCCGTCAAATTACCCGGTTATTGCAGAAGCTCAATCAAGATGGTGTTTCAGGCATGACGCATGCCAGTCGTGGTCAACCGGGTCATCGTCGCCATGACGTTCTGTTAAAATCAGAATGTCTTTCCATTATTTCTGAACATCTGCTGGGCTTTGGACCTACCTTGGCGCATGAGAAGCTCAGCAGCATGTTTGACCTGAATATCCCGGTAGAAACGGTTCGGCGCTGGATGACTGCAAATGGCACTGTTGCAAATAGAGATTTGAGTCGATGATGTTCCCTTTAAAAAGTACTTAGAGACCGAAAACCCTGTTGATTAGACATACTTCACCCTGAGGCTGACCATAATAAAATGACGATGCTTGTCCTTTACGTAGTGCACGCATGACTTCAATACCTTTAATTGTGGCATAAGCCATCTTCATAGATTTGAATCCTAATGTGGCCCTGATGATCCGCTTTAGCTTGCCATGATCACATTCAATCACGTTATTTTTATACTTAATCTGCCTGTGCTCAAGGTCTGGTGGACATTTACCTTCCCGTTTTAACCGTGATAAAGCACGTCCATATGTGGGTGCTTTATCCGTGTTGATCACTTGTGGAATTTGCCACTTCTTCACATTATTTAAAATTTTTCCAAGAAAACAATATGCTGATTTGGTATTACGTCTAGAAGAAAGATAAAAATCAATGGTATCGCCACGTTGATCGACTGCACGATACAGATAAGACCATCGTCCATTCACTTTTACATAGGTTTCATCAATATGCCACGAGCTCAGATCTGTAGGATTACGCCAATACCAGCGTAAACGTTTTTCTATTTCAGGAGCATAACGTTGAACCCAACGGTAAATAGTCGTGTGATCAACATTCACACCCCGTTCGGCCAGCATTTCCTGCAGTTCACGATAGCTAATGCCATATTTACAATACCAGCGCAC
>NZ_JBWVSU010000025.1:0-8494 GCF_056642055.1 Acinetobacter sp. 129952
TGGTGGCAAACAGAAAAAAACTGTACCGAACAAGTCCGATACAATGCCCGCGCAACAGTCCGAACTGGTGGTCGAACTACTCAAAGAACAATTGAAACAGGCGGCTGAAAGAGAACAGTTCTATAAGGCTGAAATAGCCAATATCCGTAAGGACTTCGACGACTATAAGCTACTCATTGGAATGAAACAAAACCCAGAAATCCACTCCCCTCCCGCTGTTCAAGAAGAACAACCCGAACAGCGTTTGCCACAGGAAAACGATACAAGTCAAACAGGACAAGAGATACAGCGTAATGACAGTGCAATACCGCAGGAAGAAATAGATAATAGAACAAAAAAGCTTAAAAAGAAAAAAGGATTATTTAATCGAATAATTAATGCTGTTTTAGAATAAAAAGGACCTATTAAGGTCCTAATCTTTATTCATGAATAGTATTTATACCCGATTCTAACTCTTCTGTAGTGGGCAAATTAAATGGAGGATGAGGCGCTACAGAAATAATACTTGCAGCTTTTTCTAATTGGCAATAACTGTAGTGGACTACAAATTCTGAAGTTTTGTCACCAAAAGGACCTGCATAATGCCCAACACCAATATGATAATGGAATAGCTTATGTTCATTAGCAAATGTAACTTTTTCAAGATAACAAGGTTTATCTGAATCAGGATCGTTCGACTGCTTATTACGACCTTCTAGATTAACAAATCCGTTTTTATTGATCTGAACTACAAATTTAGTTACTTGGTACTCTTCTTTATCAGTAAAGTTATACTCATCTAAAGAGTCAAAATAGCTATTTAAAATAAATACTTTTATTCCATGTGATGGAAGTTGTGTACCTTTATAGCCCTTTAAATTTCGCTTTTCATACGCGCTAGTCTGCGCTCCATTCTCTTCGCCTTCATCCATTGATGTAATTCCTCAGTAGTCTTATATTCTGGCAATTCATTGGCACCAGAACTTATCTGGTTACGCATTTTATCCATATCAAAATCAACTCCACGCACTGAGTGACGTATTGTCTGTGATGATGAACGAACAATAGATATTGCCATGATTTATATGACCTAATTCAATGAGGTTACTTAATGAAAATTCAAGTATCTGAGCGGAAATTAAAATAGTTATTTTTACATTTCACAGCGTACTATGAAATATATATCTGATTATCTACAGTGATGGGTACATAAAGCAAGGGTACATTGCAAAAAAGCATCAAATATTATAGTTCATTACAACTTTTATACCACTCGCATAGTTAAAGAATCCAAGAATGCTAAAGCCTGTAAGAAACGATGGGAACAGACTAATAGTAATCTGTTCCCAAAGTATTAATTATTTCCATCCAAGTCTTCAGGACGAATATCTTCTAATGTTTCTTTAAGATCATCTATTTTTTCGACGATTGATTCTAATGCTTCTGGTTCATCTGTCTTTTCAATTTTTTCTCTTAATGCTTCAATATCTTTATGATATTCAGGGGCAGTCTCTATATATCTTTCAAGGCGAATGAGTTCCTCACCTCTTTCCATACCTTGGACGTTATCTCCGTCTTCATTGAAGGTTTCTGGACGATCTTCATTTCCATCATCATTCCCGGCGGTATTCCGGTAAAGTGTATCTTGTCTATCAAAGCGATCTTGCAAATCTTCAGCTTTATCGATATCAGAATTTAGATCTTGAGAAAGATCATCTAGTTGTTGCAATAGTTCTTCTTTGCTGTAATCGTATTGTTCTTCGCTCATGGCGACACCTTTCTTCGTTGTTGGATTTATACCAACAATAAAGATGATGGGTAACTTTTTTATTTCAATGACAGATAAAAAATATATTTCTCATGAGTGAAAACGGATAAGATTAAAAAGCAGAATAAAAATCTGGAATGAAAAATATTTTTATATACAGATTAAAAGAAATTATAAGCCATGAAAGTTAGTGATTTTGAAGGGAAATAAAGTCTATTTTTATGTGTTTTCCTGATAGACACTAGCAGTTGTTCTATGTATTATCAAACCACGCACTGAAATATATTTTTCATGTTTTGAGAATATCCAGACATGAAAAAGCCCGCATAAAGTTTGGCGACTCGCGGGCTATTTCAGAATCCATTACCAGAATATGGCGCTGTAACGCCTTAATCGGTTTAAGAATGATAACCCGACCAATGTTTTTCGGTCAAGGTTTAATAATAAATCATTACTTATAACTATTGTTGACGTTCATTTTTGCGCCAGATTCTATGTTTATAGAGTCTGACTATGATTAGAAGTACCCTAAGCGAAATTGCATTCGCTGAAACCTACAGCCAAAAAATTCACCTGGGCTGGAAATACTGCCAGGAAGTTGGCGTTCAATATAATCCTGTTGATTCAATTTCTAAACATCCCGAACAAGTAGCAGATATGATCTGGGCGCATGGCCGTTATGGTAAGCGTACCGAAGCCGTTAGAAAGCTTGATGCTATTCATGTCGTATGCGCTTATCTCTCTTTACACGGGAGTAATGCAGCATGAAAAAGCCCATCATTACCCGCAGAGAAGCTAAAGCCCAAGGCTTGGAATTTTATTACACTGGCGAACCTTGCCCGAATGGGAAAAAAGCCGAACGCCGTGTAAGCAACGGCCATTGCCTATGTTCTAAATGCAAAGCTGATCGCGCAGCACATTACCGCTCTTACTACGCTCGCCTTAAAACGGAGGGTGTCGTATGAATGCCAACGCTGAATTAATTATTGATTTAGATCAATGGATTCTTGAGAACACACGCGAACCTAAAGCGCCGTTTCGTACAGGATCACCTTTGCATAGGCTAAATATTCAAAATGGCCATTTCTATAAAGAAATCGGCTCATGCGTTACATATCAAGGCCGTGAACTAGAAGAAGGCAGTTTGGTTTATACCCTTTACGATCAAGAAACCTTGACTCGTATTGTTGGGGTCGCAGTGTACTTGACTGGCGAATATTTGGTTATTGGCCAGAAAGGTATTATCGCTTTCAACATGGAAGCACCTTCTAAACAATTTGTTGTTGCTTGCCCAGAAAAAGAATCACTGAAATTAGCTGAAACTGGCTATCCGGTTATTTGTGCATCCGCTGACGTGTTAGATATTGTTGTTCCCGAACACATTGCAATTCTGGACGGTACAGAACTATTTGAGGATACGCCAGTCGCTGAAATGACACCGCAGGCAATGCGCACGATCATTAATAATGCGTTCACGGAAGTTAAGCAGGCGAACATTCAAGAACAGACCGAACTAACTAAAGTTAAAAGCCAGTCATATCCGATTTCATTCGACGATAAAACACCATTTCCACACGTAACAAGCAACGGAAAGCCGAAAGGTACAATCCCTAACCTAGAGGAGCTATTGCGCCGTCTAGGGGCAACGGTGCGCTATAACGTGATTAAAAAGGAAGATGAAATCCTGATCCCTGGTACATCGTTTTGCGTAGACAATAATGCAAATGCTTGCATTGCAGAGATTGTTTCATACTGCAATCTTGTTGGGATGCCTACAGGAAATATTGACGGCTCTTTGACAAACATTGCAGCAAAAAATCAATATAACCCTGTCTTAACATGGATTAATTCAAAGCCTTGGGATGGTTTAAAACGCTGGGATGATTTCTGCAAGACGATTACCCCTAAAGAAATTAAACCACTACCGGACGGAACGCCTTTACATATCGCTTTAATCAAACGCTGGATGGTGTCTGCTATTGCAGCGGCAACAAGTAACGGTATTTCTGCTCAAGGTATGCTTGTCCTGCAGGGCGATCAAAACCTAGGTAAAACCCGCTGGTTTAAATCGCTGGCACCTGCTGACTTGGATGTATTGCAAGATGGCGTTCAATTGCGTGTAGATGATAAGGATAGCGTTAAACAGGCCGTGTCAAAGTGGATGATAGAATTAGGGGAAATTGATTCAACATTCAAAAAATCGGACATTTCAGCGCTAAAGGCATTCATTACCCGCGATCATGACGAATTACGCCAAGCATACGCCCGCAAAGAATCAAAATTCCCGCGCCGCACTGTATTTTTTGGTTCCGTGAATCCTAAAGCATTTCTACACGATGACACTGGGAACCGCCGCTATTGGGTAGTTGAGTGTGAAAACGTGAACTTTGAACATGGTTTTGATATGCAGCAAGTCTGGGCGGAGATTTATGAATGGTACAGCGCTAATCTGCATCATCCAGATGGCCGACCGTCATACACCCCAACCGCAGATGAATTGGCCGCATTAAATGAAAGCAATGAAGAATTTCAGGTTATTGACCCTATCGAAGAACGCATTTTATCGCGTTTGGATTGGCAGTCTAACAAGTCACGCTGGCGCTGGACCACAACAACAGAGCTACTGATTGAAATTGGTATCGATAAACCTTCACGCGCCGACACAATTAAGGCATCAGCTTGTATTAAAAAGCACAATGGCAATGAGCCAGTACGCCGCAGCAATGGGAAAAACTTAGTTCTTGCACCAAGTGTTATCTGCCTGACAAGCGATAACTTTGATCGGGCATTCTGAGTAATGAAATTCGACTAAACCAGCCAATTAATTAGCCCGGACAATGTTCCGGGTTTTTTATTGGCTATGCAGTGTAATCTACCCATAAACAGTGTAATCTCAGTGTAATCTCTAAAATATAGATTACACTGATTGAAAGCCTTATATAGCAAGGGTTTCAGACAGACAGTGTAATCTAGTGTAATCTATATAGTAAAATAGATATAAGTATAATATAGGGAAATATACCTCTAGAACTTATCCCTATATGGAAATTTGATTACACCTTTACACTAGATTACACTGTTTTGTGTTTTTATTATTTTATATCAATGACTTAACACAGTGTAATCTCACAGTGTAATCTATGTATGAGATTGCACTATTACACTGACATTACACTGCAAGATTTACTTGATTGAATACGTCCAGTTCATGACGAGCGACATGATCGAGTAGGGCAGCATGCTACTGTCATCTATTGATTGGGATTAATTAATAGTTTCTAAGGTACTTCTCTAGGGGGGGTGGTGTACGGGGGGCAAACCTCCGCCGCTTTTCATATCTGCGTGGCTTCCGAAACTCAATCTTACGTTTATGTCTTGTCTTAGGTTAGGAATGGCCGACAGAAAATAACCTCCCAGAACCCTTATGAAATGGGCTTATATCTGTCTAGCCTACATAATTGCACAACAGGGCGAACACCAAATTTATGTAGTATCCGCTTTTATGTCTGAACTACATCTAATTAATTCGATCCCGGTATTACCTTCTGGAAAACCAAAATGCGCCAGTACTAGGCCACCCCCTCAAAATTTTGAACGCTGTACGCGAACAGAACAGCAGAACACCCCACCAATTTTATTTCTATGCAACCTCATGCACCTAAAAACAAAAATAATTAAAAATATTTTTAAGTTTATTTTTCTTAAAACCATAACGGCAGATAACCGCCATTAATTTTGATTAATAAATATTAATAAAAACAGTAATTTTTGGGAAAAACCGCAGGATGAACCCGCTAATTTGATAGGGGAGAATGTAATAACTAAATACAACCTAGAGTTATAAAAATGCCTAACCGCAGCCTATCCAGCTCAATTGCTGAAATTAATCACCGCAATGTGCAAGACCTTGGAAACGATCCGATTAGTTTGCTTTTAAAAGATGCCATGACCAAAACCGGGCATAAGCAAGTAGGGGATCCAGCAAACCCTAAATTCGCCGTTGATCCGATGGCTTCGATGATTGACATTAACTTAAGCGAAAAATTAAGCCTTCCCACTTCTGGCGCGAATACATTACAGGATATGTATTTTTCGGACGTGGAATTGCGCCTTGCAGTCGCTCAAGCTTCTACCTACCTTCGTGCAGGCGTTGGATTGGCTGTAGCTCCTGACCCATATGCAAACAATACAAGCGGCCAACCTGGGGCTAATTTGGGTAAAAACCAATTTGCTACGGTTACGCCAGTCGTTCTGCAGAACGTTGCAGCCGGTACAGAACTTGTCCCGGTAGATTCACCAATCAAATTTACGCCTTATAAATTCGCTGAAACTGGCAGCCTGGGCGTTCAATTTGTTATTAGCCGCCGTCAAATGAAAGACACGCCATTTATGGCCCTTCATGGCCTGATTTATAAATCGTTAGTGGATGGTATCGCCCTTGCGATTGATAAAGTTATTGCCGCAGCAGTAGCAGCCAAAACCCCCGAAGCCTTCACATTGGCCGCAGCAGCAGCCGCAAAAGTTAAAGCTGGCGAGATTGCAGGAATTACAGACGGCACAAGCACCAAAGCTGTAATGGTTGAAGGTGATTTATATCTAAACGGCTTCAATGCAGAACTTGCAGCAGCACCGGGCAACTACCTGATTGCGCCTAAAACGTTTGCTGTAGCGATTCCTGAAAAAATGACTGTGCTTGTAAAACGCGGCATGAATGGATCGTTTGAGTTCACCTTGTGGACTGACCTTACAGCTCTTAGTACTGCCGACTCACTTGCTTGGAGTGTTGAATAATGGCTGGCCGCATATTTGGGACACGCGCAGCGCGTGAAGCAGCAGCGGCCAATACTGGGGAGCCGGAAGTTCCGGCTTATCCAGATTTGCCGAATAAATTAAACAAACTAATTTTTGAAACCCCATGCCTGGTGAACCGCCGCCACGATACTTATGCCGTAATTTTGGATGGTTGCATGATGCAGGCCGAAGAAATGGCAATTTCGAGCTGGCTAATCCGTACCTGGGGAGATCATTTGACCAATGAACAGTTTGCTATAGCTCAAGACCTCTTAATTTTCAAAGCCAAAGCATCGATTGAAGAAAATGAACGAGCTTTAAAACACCAGCAGGAATTTACCCAAGAAAATTACTTACAGGGGCATATCTAAATGAAACGACCAGGCAATACCGTAGTGACTTCTGTTTCTATTCCGAGTGACTTATCTGAGCAGATTGAAAAAGCGCTTTATAAGCACCGCCGTAAAATGTGCCAACAGAATACGAGTCGATCTAAATTTATTTCAATGATGATTCAGAAAGGACTTCAATCATGATTTTTAAGATTGTATTACCGAGCCATGATCCTCAACAGTTTGGATTCTTCACAGCATTGCTGACCAATATGGGCGTGGTCGCTTGTATTCAGACTGTCACCATTGATGACGAAACCGGACAATCTACCGTGACTATTCACGCACCAGAACAACACCAGCAAGACGGTATTAAGATTATGGCTAAAACAGCATTTCCAGATCACCAGATTGTGAGTGTCTAACCGAATGAGCTATTACATTGAAACCAGCGCTGGCGGATTTTTAAGCGGCCTTTATGCAACCGAAGGAGAAGCGCAGGCCGCTATTAAG
Source organism: Acinetobacter sp. 129952 (assembly GCF_056642055.1). The sequence continues at coordinate 7,384 of NZ_JBWVSU010000025.1, forward strand.
CGCTATATAAGCCAATCTGCTAAACGATCCTCCCAACAGAACAACCTACGCCAAACAATAGCCAACCTGGGCCAATCTCTAGTAGTTGTCCGTAATGCAGACAGTCCCGCGCCAGATTATTTGGTTAATGAATTGGCCGCTGAAATCTATATGCGTATAGCTGGTGATGCAGTAGGAACGATCTACAGCAAGCCGCTATTGCTTGGAATGGCAAGAAGCCGCGTAATTGGTACGAAAGGCGAGTATTGGGAAATCACCCCATTACAGCGCCAGCAGGCTTTGGCTAAATTGATTACTGGAAATAATGGCCCACTGTTTGAAGATGCAGAAAGCGGATCAATTACCAGGACAAAAAATCCGTATTCATTGGCAGGGATTGGGAAAAAGGATGGGCTTTTCAAAAGCTATATTCAGCGGATTTAATACAGCAAAAAGCCCCGGTAAAGGGGCCTTTTACTATCCATGGAAAGAAGTGTAAGAGGTGAATGAATCCTCTTAAGATTAATATTAGCCATAACGCTAAATAAATAGAAATACTTTGTTCATATAAGCCGTTGATTAAGATAAATTAATGACAATTATTTTTAATTATTTTAAGTTATAAATTAGCCTAAGAAAGCATTATTCATATATCTAAAATATGTCTTAATCAAATACTGGCGCTGACAGTTTTTTTTAATGCTTTTTCACTTCGTATAATGAATCTTATGTTAAATGGGCAAAAAATAAGCCCTATTTTTAGAGTTGAATTGCCGAGATCAGGGATTATGTTAAGCGAAAAATTGTTTTACATAACGCCCTAGATATTGCGAAGATAGGCGAAAAGAATGAAAACGGACTATTCACCAATGAGCCTTCTAACAATTGTCGAAGCAGCAAAGCAATTTAATGTCACCAGGTCCCGGATTTATCGTGCTTTGGAAAAAGGCACTATTACGGCCCAGATTGATAGCGAAGGAACAAAGCGATTAGACCCGACTGATCTTGTCCGCGTGTTCGGTGGTGGCAAACAGAAAAAAACTGTACCGAACAAGTCCGATACAATGCCCGCGCAACAGTCCGAACTGGTGGTCGAACTACTCAAAGAACAATTGAAACAGGCGGCTGAAAG
>NZ_JBWVSU010000026.1:0-7199 GCF_056642055.1 Acinetobacter sp. 129952
AGTGTTGATCTGTCAGCATGGTACGAGGCATAGCGAATAGTAAAATTGGGTTTGGCGATTTGATTTTACTACTTCGCTATTTTTTTAAACTAAAAGTGTCAACACACCCTAGACATCCATCACATCTCTTGAGAAAAAACGAAGAACATGCAGTGCTGAATTTAAACAGCAGATCGTTCAGGCTTGTAAAGCACCGGACGTTTCAATTGCTTCAGTCGCTTTGCAACAGATTAGTATAAAAATAAAGTTAGTAAATAAATTATATAAATCAAATACTTTTTTATTAAATATAAAATTTATCTGATTTAATTTTGTTAATTTTGGGACTGTGTTATTCTACTATTGTGACGCTAAAAATAACTTACCTGTGCAGAAAAAAATGATGACACCATTGCTCATTGATGCATTAACAATTTCTGAAGGCAGGTTTGAAAAACCATGCCCAGTTTTAGTTTTGAAAATGATGTTACTCAATGAGGAAATGAGCCGGGAGTTTTCAGAAAAAATTAAAAATCAAGCATTACTACTGCTCGCGATATATCGTAAGTTACTGCTTGCTGTCGATAGGGACTTATGTAAGGTAAAAACTCTAAAGGATAGTGTGAAAAGAAGACACTGGGCTAAAGTGGATAAAGCACAGGACAAGATGGTGGTTGCAGGCCAACTTCGACTAAAGAGTTTAGATCCAGAAGAAATGATTTTATTTTTAAATACACAGCATTTTTTGAAAAAGCTGCCGATTTCCTTTGTTCAAGAATTGGTTAATTGGGCATCACCGGTGGTGAGTGGTAATTTTTTAATCGAAAATGTTTTAGCTGGTTATATCGCCCAGAAGCTTTTGCCATTAGAGAGAATTAAAGTGAAAGAGCTGGGTAAGTCTGTGCAACCATATTTTCATTTAGCTAACTTTTCTGTATTTTTACCTCGACTGGAGGAACTTTATCAAAAATATCAGCAGCAAATTGTTCGTGTGGCACCAATGGCAGAAGTTGCTTTGGCTTTAACAGACTTGAAGAAGGCAAGAGTCTATCGTATTCGGAGTAGTTCATGAAAAGTTATTTCAAGAAGCTCCTAGAATGTATTAATCAGAATGAAAATATAGAAGAAAAAGAACTGATCCAAGCATTATTTTTGTTGCGTGCACACTATAGCTTAGCTGGCATTGTTGTCATTTGTCAGCGAATCTTCACATTGATTGGGGATGATGAATTACCAGAATTTCGTGATGAGCTTAATACGTTAAAGATCATTAGTAGATTGCAGGATTCTGAGGAATATGCACATTTTTTCTCAGAAACAATAGATAGAAACACACATACACCCACGCCATTACGTCCATACACTGGAGACAGTGGAATTTGTGATTTGCTATTGATTCAAGCAGGACGAAGTCGAAATAATGAGAGTTTTGATACAGTAATTATTTGGTTTTTAGAGCAAATATTTCACTTTCAAAAAAAAGTACATACCCTAGGGCTTTATAGTAGTTATTTAAAGGGTGATGGAAGCATAAAGCTGAAAGCTCAAAAAGGATCTCGTGTGTATAACGCCTTTTTAGCAATCAAGCTGTTGGGTGATCAAGGTAATGAGTATATTTTAGAACAAGTCAAAGAGTTACTTATTCAAAATTCACCGAAACAACTGATTCATTTGATGTCTGCTGGTTCTGAAGATAAACGATTAAATGATGTTTTTTATACATTAAAGCTGTTTTTATCCCAAATTTGGCAAAATGATCCACTAAAAAATAAGAAGAAACGTCGAGAATTTTTACACCGTATAGGGTTAAAGTATAGAAAACTGATCTTGCAACGATACGGCTCATTAAGTATTGCTATTCAACCTTTAGAGGATGTAGATGAAATTCATCGTGGTCTAGTATCTGAAGTATTTGAGGATAATGAGATTGAAGAAGATGAAACACCATTGGAGCCATTGTTTACATTTTTTTTGGCAGAACAATCCGATTTAATTCGAGGTTTTTATGCCTCTAAATCTACTTCTCAACATATTGAAGCTGCAAATGTTGGTTTAGTTTGGACCAAATCGCGATTGTCCTTAATTTCAATTCAAGAAATATTTAGGCTCTGTCAACCATCTCATACTGATACCAGCTTAATTTTACGCGCAAAATTAGCTTTAATATTAAGTTTACTCACAGGACGTTCGGTGAGTGAATTAACAGCGCCTCGTTTTAGTCAAAATGCAGATCAGAATAATATTGCTATTCAGTATGATCATACTTTATCTGCGTATGTATTAAGTGTGTTTGCAGGGACACCGACACTCAAAAAAAAACCAGAAGATTCTAAATTTCATGTGCCATGGACCAATGAATTACATTTGGTTTTACCGATTGAACTCAATGATTTAGTGAGTCAAGTCAAAAATCTTGGGATTACAAGACATCATATGGCAGTTGAACGTGACGTGAGTGAACTGATTAACCGTGTACCTAAAGAGCTAGAAATCAGCCTCAAAAGCATTCGATATATTCTTCCACGGTTGTTATATGATCATAGCCAAGGTGATTTAGCTGTCGTTAAAGCAGTGACTAATGCATCAGGTCGAAATTATGATAACTTGATTCATTATGCCTCTTTTGAACAGAGGCAACTTGAGCAACTCTGGGCTGCTTGTTTAAGAACGATAAAAATTAATATTCCTGAATATATATACTCTTCCAATAAGCGTGTGGGTAGCCCAATTGGAATAAAGATTGTTGAAATACAAAATGAAATTACACGAATAAAAAAGAGAATAAATCAGGCTTCTGAACATAAAAATTGGCAGGTGCTCTTTGATAGCTTGACGTTGTATACAGCATTATGGATGAATCTTGCAACTGCAGGACGAGGAATTAAGCAGCCCTTTCCAAAGTGGATCAGTCAGCAAGGCTGGGCATTGATTCAAGATAAACATCATCAAGATGAATCAACCGATCGTTATGTGCCATTGACGCAAGCGTTGATCAAACAGATTCAAGGTTTACGTGGTTTGATGGGAATGCTAGGGGAGCAAATTGAACCACGTGTTGATTTATCATCTTATGCTGTGCAACTTTGTGCTCCTCATCAGATTGAAGGTTTAGTTAGAAATTGGGCACGGAAGTTGGTTCGCTCTGATTATAATCAGTTACCTGGACGGTTCAAGGACGCTGGACTTGGGCACTGGATACGGGGTCGTCATCCATGGGATATGTTATCTGTATTTCCTGTATCAGCTTTTCAACAACAGTGGCTTGATGTACAAGAAAACTTGCAAAAACAATTAGGTTTCGAATGTCTTGAAGGTTTTGATTCTTTTAAAATCAAGCATATTCCAACATTTGTTTTAACCCAAGAGACTAAAACAGCTCAAGTAGAGACGAAGCTGAGAATACAATATTCAGAGAATGATGTAAAAGAATGGCTGAAAAACTCAGAGTATAAGTCCTATTGTCCGTTGATTTTTGAGGAAAATCCTGAGCCACAAGTAGCTTTAGAGCTTGGACATGTATTAGCTTCACATTTAGCTAAAAATACAAACATTGATTTGCCAGAAGCGATCAAGGCATATTGTGCTTATATTCGCGATAAAACGAAAATTCCTTTATTCGTTCAACTTCCTCAAAAAGCTAATCGTACATGGCTGACATCTGAAAATAGTTTTAGTACATGGGGTTATATTGAACAAAACTTACTTGATCATATTCAGAAGGATTTAGAACATTTACCTGAACATCAAAATTGTGATGTTGAAATAGGACGTTTGCTGGTTGTACTCTCCATGTATTCACAACTGTGCAGAGTGAGCCATTTACAAGCGATGTTGGAGTTTATTGCTTCTGATCAACATATAGTCGCTATGGGGAATAGTCGGCTCGTTGAACTGACAGTGAATAATGATAGATCTGTGACAAAGATACGCCGTACAGTAATGTTAAGTCCTTATGTCTCGACGTTAATTTTAGTAGACCGACAGTATCTACAGCCCCGATTAAAAGAGATTTTAGCACAGCCAAGAAATCAACAAAGAACGGCTTGGCAAAAGTGTTTTAATACATATTTAAAACAAATAGGGCTTAAGTCAACTCTATCGTTAGCTCAATGGTTGAAAGCTTTACAGCAAAATGTGATGTTAAATAGCACTCCGTTGATTGCAGGTTATATATCAGGCCAAGTCCTGACTGAAGATCTTTCAATAAATGAATTATTACGCTTATTCGAATATGAAAAATTAACTACAAATTTAGATAGCACTGAGCCAGAAAGTGAAATAGAAATAGACGATGAGCAACTACATTTGTCTGATATTTTAGCGATGATTCAGCAACTAAAAGGTGAATCTAGATCAAGCATTTGGCTTAAACAGCTTGCCAATAATGAAACGAATCACTACTCAGTCAATTTATTAACGTGCTTTGTGCGATGGCTGATTTTACGCTGTGATGCAGAAGAGTTAAGTCTACAGAATCGAAATATGATTCATCTACATTTGGCCATCGTCAGTGCAGGTATATTGGGGTTTTCAGAAGATTTAACAAAAGATAGCCAGATTGATGAAGATGTATTTCAAAAATGGATGGAGTTGACGCAAGAGCATTTTCCACACCGCAAGCATCTCGCTGCGTGGAATCGCTTTAGAGATTTTTTAATTCAGTTAAATGATAATCGTATAAAGTTACACAAGCGTACAGCGCATCAAGCAAGTGCTAAAGTTTTTTCAAAAAATGAAGTGCAGCAGATCGTTCAAATATTACAATCTGTAGAATCTGGGGTGAATGATACTGTTTTACGTCTAGAGATTCAGCGTCATTTTCGTTTATCTGCAGCGATGGGTGTACGCCGTTCAGAGACACTTCATTTACGGCCCTTAGATATTGATGAGGATATGCTCCGAATTCGTCCTTATGGTGAGCAGCAGTTAAAAACACTTGGATCAGAACGTGTTGTTCCGATGAATTTATTAAGTCAGACGATTCAAAATGGATTAAATGATATTTATAAGAATAAAAAATATTCGATATTAATGTCTGATGAGAATAGTGAGCATAGGCCTTTTTTTGCTCAAATATCTCAAATATTAAAGAAAGTCACTGGAGATGTTGATCTCAGCTTACATCATTTAAGACATACGTTTGCAAGTACATATACTTTAAAGTGTTTGCAAACAGTGGTGGATTTTAAAGCGCTCACGATAGAATTGCCATGGCTACAAAATTGGATGCCATCGAATGAGCAATTTAATACGCTAGTAGGCAATGAAGGACAGGTTGGGCAAGGGATTAAGGCGATTAGTCGAGTGCTTGGACATTTACATGAATCGACAACATTAAAGCATTATGTTCATATCTTATTTCTGGCTACTTATGCCTATAGCATGCAACAACAGCAACCCAATTTACATACTGCATTTTTTAAGCGAGTCATGAGTCGGAGTAATTTATTCAGGCATTTCCAAGCGATTCATCAACAGAATGGTAATCTAAAATATGAGTTGAGAGACACCATCGAAAAATATGTACTCAAAAAAAGACAAACTCAGAGGTGGGTCATCTATGCTCAAAAAAGAGGAAATTCGACGGGTAAAGTAATTAAACACGAACTATTTCAAAATATTGAAGATATTGAGCGGTATCTTATTTCTGGGCAGGGGCAGCCACAATTAGATATTGAGTCCTGGAAGAGAGCTTTAATTACGATGTCAAACATTCCTTCAGGTAAACGTGGTTCAAATATAGGAAGACATCCATTATTGACACAAGGAAAGTTAGCACGTTTGCCTGAATTACTAAGTGCTGTAGATTTTAATTCCGCACAAAAAATTTTAGAGCGATTTGATTATTTAGAACGAAACCAATCAGACACTTATAATTGGTTAATAAAAAAATGGTTGTATGAGAGTAATGTAACAAAAGTATTGATGCATTTTACGGCAGAAGATAAACCTATGCTTTCACTTCTTATAGAACATCAGTTTTTTCCGGTAGTGATGAAACATAATAAATATGATTATTTTAGAATAATGTCTCAACAAGCGTCATTAAGCGCCGTGCGATGGGTACTTGCGTGGTTGAGTGTACGATATTTAGCGATTGGAGATCATATCTGAATCTAAGTATATATGACTTATGCACGCTTTGTTACACAAAGGTTTGAAAGACAGCGCTACCTTAATTGAGCTAATTTCAAATGACAATTTGGATGTAAGTGCAGCCAAATTCTGTGAATTTGTTCGAGATAGCTACGTGTGCATAATATCATTTACCTGACTAGAAAAATTTCTTGCTGCTCATTTATAGCTTAATAATAGAGACTTAAGTATTTTTTATGGATCAACAGAACCGAAAAACATCGCATTATCCATTGCGTTTTGTCTGCTGCTGGAAGCTATGTAACATGATTCCTTAGGTGAAATAGCCTAAGCTTAATAAGTGATTAAAAGGCCTGAAAATCCGCGAATTTGATTTTTTTCTTCGCTTTCAATTTGATCCATACGTTATTTATTTATTTATATTTTTCATTTACAAATCAATAAAATATTCTAATTTGGTTTGATCAAAGAAAAAGATACCCATTTGATAATTAGGTTACAGCAAAATCTGTAATCGGGCGTGGAAACCTGAAAATTACTACAGAAGTATTAAAACCGCTTTGACAGTTTTTTGTGCCTATTATGCTCAGTTTGCTATTATTAAATATTATTCAGCATAAAGTCATGTTGCAGAAGAAATGTCACCTTCAATGCAGCGTGACAATTTTGAAGTAGCACGAACTGATCTTGAAAAACATCCAATCATCAAATGTTTATTTAAAGCGGATAACGTCACGCGACACATAAGTTGTCATTTGCGACGCATAAAATGTCATTGAACGACACATAAGTTGTCATTGAAAGAAACCGCGATTATTGGTGGTTTTTTTATCAAGTCTCATATTAATTTTCTAAAATTAAAACTTTATAGTTAAATTAGATTGCATAAAACCGTGGAACATTGGTTGGTAAATAAGCGTGGAACATGAATAATCAATAAAAAGCCGTTCTGGTGCCCTATACTCCAGAACGGCTTAATTTAATATACTGATATATAATAAGAAATATCATACTGTTATTCACCAATTAAAATGTCTATGCGATAAACCATTTAAAATGTCCTGTTTTTAACCACAAGAGTCAAGCACAGGATTTAACTTTCTTTGTTCAATAACAGCTTTCTG
>NZ_JBWVSU010000027.1:0-4617 GCF_056642055.1 Acinetobacter sp. 129952
ATTCAATCAATAATTGAACCGCTCTTTCTCTGATTTCAGGGGTATATTTTAATTTTGTCATCGGGATAGTCTCTCAGAATATTGACTCTCCGACAAACCCGGTACGGTTCAGTTTCTAGGTGAAGGTGAGTGGAAACGTAAGAAACATGGACCTGAATATCGTCGCCAATGGCGTAAGCTTCATATTGGCATCGATGCTGAAACCTTGCAGATACGTGCAGTACAGCTTACCACAAATAATGTGAGCGATTCGCAAGTACTCGGTGATTTACTTGCTCAAATTCCCTTAGATGAACGAATTGATTCGGTCTATACCGATGGTGCTTATGACACGAAGCACTGCAGACAAGTCATTCTAGATCGAGATGCACATGCGGTCATTCCGCCAAGAAAAAATGCAAACCCATGGAAAGATCAGAAATTGAGATCTTTAGAGCGGAATGAGTTACTGAAAACAGTTAAACGTTTAGGAAGAACGCTTTGGAAAAAATGGTCTGGTTATCATCGTCGAAGTTTAGTTGAAACCAAGATGCATTGCATCAAACTATTAGGTGATAAATTAACAGCAAGGAGTTTTTCTAGTCAGGTGAATGAGATTCATGCACGCATAGCCGTATTGAACAAATTTACAGAATTAGGTCGTCCTCATACCCAAGTTGTCACTTGAATTCTGTTCAAATGAGCAGAGTGTTGTCTTTTAAATCTTTGTGCAACAAAGCCCTTTAAAATTACATTTAGCATAAAATCTCTTATGCGAAGTCCAATATTAAATTAATCCCTTCACAAGGAAGAAGCTTGCTACAATGACCAATAAAACTGCAAAGCATTTCTTTAACATTGCTGGCGATAAAGCATGTGCCGCCTTCGCACCAAACTTAGCCGTAATGAAACTCATGATGCTAATGCCAATAAATGCATAAATATGCACGTAACCAATGGTATTAGGTACATTAATCTCAGCATTTATACCAAAAATAATAAAACCTAATGCACCAGCGACAGCAATGGGGAATCCACATGCCGCAGATGTTCCAACCGCCTTCTGCATGACCACACCATAGCGATTCAGGTACGGAACCGTCAGACTTCCACCACCTATTCCAAAAATTGCTGATGCAATCCCAATGACACTACCAGCAGCAACTTGTTGACCTGACGACGGTAAATTTTGCGTTGAATTAATTGCTGTTTTAGCATCTGTAAGCATCGTATATGCGACCCAAATCAGAAATAAGCCAACAATGATTTGTAGATGTAACCCTGATATCAAACCAGCAATACCTGCCCCAAAAAAACAACCAATCGCCATTGGTGGAGCTAGATTTTTAAATACAGGCCATAGCACAGCGCCATTTTTATGATGTGCCATTAATGAGCTGATTGAAGTGACAACGATTGTTGCTAAAGATGTACCTAATGCGAGATGCATAACAACATCAGGGTCATAACCCATTTGAGTAAAGACAATAAAAAGCAGTGGTACAATAATCGTACCACCGCCGACACCAAACAGCCCTGCTGCAAAACCAGCAAAAGCGCCGATGACTAAAAAGGTTATAAGTTCCACAATAAACTAACTTTAAAAAGATAAAAGAATTAAGGCATTGAGTTAAGCGTGTTCCAACTGACCCACTTGATGATAAGCACGGTTAAAATACACCAGACTTTCTTCTTGATCGCTTTGTTGAACTTTAAGAACACGACACATGAAAACACTGTGTGTACCGACTTGCTGAATATCTTGAATCTCACAGTCAAAACTGACCAAGGCATCTTTCAAAATAGGTGAACCAGTTTCCATCGTACTCCAATCACCGAGTTTGAAACGATCTTCTGAGCTGAATTTACTTGAAGCAAAAGCATTTGAAAGCTGTTCATGCTGAGTACTTAGTACGTTTACAGCCAAGACTTTATTTTCAACAAAATGGGCATGTGAACGGGAGGATTGATTCATACAGACTAATAACATTGGCGGTGTATCCGTCACGCTACATACGGCAGATGCAGTAAATCCATGCATACCTGTTTCACCCGAAGTCGTAATAACATTCACTGCTGTGGTGAGTAAAGACATTGCATTTCTAAAGTCTGTTGCTTCAATCATCTCTTTCATCTCAAATGTACATATCACGTGCTCGTGCATAAAGCTGGACAAATGACCTTGCGATGATTTGTTCTGCTTCGCACGAGACTACGTTTGATTAAGCTTCTAGCTCTTTACGAACAATGGCAGCACCTGCGCTTAAAGCTTCAAGTTTGCCACGTGCCACTTGGCGAGATAGCGGTGTCATACCACAGTTAGTTGAAGGATACAGTTTATCTGCATCAACAAATTGCAATGCTTTGCGTAGCGTATTTGCTACTTCCTCTGCAGTTTCCACTTGAGTGGTTGCCACATCAATTGCACCCACCATCACTTTCTTACCACGGATCAATTCGATTAAATCCATTGGTACACGTGAGTTTTGGCATTCAAGTGAAATAATATCGAGCTTAGATTGTTGTAGTTTCGGGAATGACTCTTCGTATTGACGCCATTCATTACCTAAAGTTTGTTTCCAATCTGTATTGGCTTTAATGCCGTAACCATAGCAAATATGAACTGCAGTTTCACATTTTAGACCTTCAAGTGCACGTTCTAAGGTTGGTACACCCCAGTCATTCACTTCATCAAAGAATACGTTAAACGCAGGTTCATCAAATTGGATAATGTCTACGCCTGCTGCTTCAAGTTCTAAAGCTTCTTGGTTCAAAATTTTGGCAAATTCCCAAGCCAGTTTTTCACGGCTCTTGTAGTGTCCGTCAAAAAGTGTATCAATCATGGTCATTGGACCAGGCAACGCCCATTTAATTGGCTGACTGGTTTGGCTGCGTAAAAATTTCGCATCGTCTACAAACACTGCTTTTTTACGAGAAACTTCACCCACAACTGAAGGTACACTTGCATCATAACGATTACGAATACGCATGGTTTCACGCTTTTCGAAATCTACACCTTCAAGATGTTCAATAAACGTGGTTACAAAGTGCTGACGGGTTTGCTCACCATCACTCACGATATCGATACCTGCAGTGACTTGCTCATGTAATGATAATTTCAAAGCATCACGTTTAGCTTCTAATAATTCTTCGCCTTCAAGCTTCCATGCAGACCATAATTTTTCAGGTTCAGCTAACCAAGACGGTTTTGGCAAGCTACCCGCAGTTGAAGTTGGGAGTAAAAGTTTCGGTTGTGTAAGCGCCATGTCTAATCTTCTTTCTCTAAAATTCGTCAGTCTGTGTGTCAATTCGATGTCTTAAGCAGCTGTTTCGACCTTAAAGTTTGCTGCCCATTCATTTAAAATATCTTGATATGGTTTGATGAAGTTTTCTTCTGTCCATTTACCTTGCTTAACCGCTAACTCACCACGTTCCACACGGTCATAGACCACACGTGTAAGTGAATAATCGCCATAGCTTAGACTTGGTTGATACTCCACACCTGCCGGAGAGTTGGTGTTGTAAATTTCAGGACGATAAATTTTTTGGAAGCTTTCCATGGTTGCAATCGCGCTGATCAATTCAAAATCAGTATAATCACGGACTAAGTCGCCAGCGAAATAGAATGCTAATGGTGCATTACCACCTTCTGGTTTGAAGTAACGCACACGCAAGCCCATTTTGGCGAAATATTCATCGGTACGTGAATATTCATCATTTTTGTATTCCACACCCAAAATAGGATGTACGTTGGCTGTACGGAAATACGTTTTAGAGGTTGAAACGCTTAAGCAAATGACAGGTTGTTTTTTAAATTCTGCCTTAAATACATCTGAATTGACTAAATGTTGATAAAGCTTGCCATGTAGATTGCCAAAATCTTCAGGTTTTTCACCTACACCACAACCCAATTGAGGCAATACTACGCTGAAGTCGTAATCACGCACATAAGATGAGAAGCTATTGCCGATCATGCCTTCAATACGCTCCCCTGTTTTATGGTCAATCACTACACTTTTCAGTGTTTCAATAAATGGGAAAGTTTGACCATTACCTTCGATATCAATTTCAGCAGAAATGATGTCAATCTCAAGTGAATAGCGATCACCTTTCGGGTTATCAACGGTTGCCAAGCTATTAAAACGGTTGTTGATCATCGCAAGGGTACGACGCAAGTTTTCTTCACGGCTTTCCCCACGTGCCAAATTGGCAAAGTTTGTGGTTAAACGTGTGCTTTCTGCTGGTGTATAATTCTCATCAAAACGGATACGTTTAATTGAACACTCAAATGCTGTACTCATGGAGATTGCCACCTAAAAATTTTATAAAAAGCTAAATTTCTGAATGGCTGTATTTAAACGTGAATAAGAAAGTGAGTAAAACGATATAAATTCAGCTTAAGATGAGAAGAACTCATGTTAAGTAAATACTTAACGATAAATACATTATTAGGTAAAATCACTTATTGTCTATTTAAAAAAATTATTAAATACATATAGTTAAATAATTTACACCAATTATTTGCTAATTAGGGCGTGTCCTCATTTGGCTTTACACCAAATAAATATGCAAGCAATGTAAATCATAGACTGGTAATTTCGTGCAAGCTTATCAAATCGGGTTGCAATCGCTCGGAAA
>NZ_JBWVSU010000028.1:0-2723 GCF_056642055.1 Acinetobacter sp. 129952
GAAGTTATGAAGTTATGAAGTTATGAAGTTATGAAGTTATGAAGTTATGAAGTTATGAAGTTATGAAGTTATGAAGTTATGAAGTTATGAAGTTATGAAGTTATGAAGTTATGAAGTTAGGTTATTTAATTTTATAAATTAAATAACCCATTCTCAATTTTATTTAAAACTATTATCAACTAACTGCTTAAAATCTTCTAAATTCTGCTCTGCCAGTGACTCTAAAGCTATTCTTACAATACTAGATCTGTTAACACGAGCATTATTACTTTTGATAATTAGCTCATCAATTAATTCACTTAATTCTTGGTTTAAAGAAAAGGTACAACGAACGAATTTCTTTTGTGAAACTTCTAGATCCTTAACTCTTTTATCAGCTCCAGATATGAAATTTTCAACCAGTTTATCCTGATCTGAAAGCTCGTCATTTTTCTTTTTTAAACCACTAAGACCTGCCATAATTATACTCCTAAAAACTCTTGAGCTATCCCTTCAATTTCTGCTTTTGCCTTAGGATCACTTGTTACTTCAAAAACAGATAAGCCATTTTCATCTGCATCATCATAAACATTTCGATTTGTCGTGATTTGGTCTAAGGCTTTTATTCCAAACGATACACAGGCTTCTTTAGCATCTAAAATTCGTTGTACTTGTGACGGTAATGTTGGGCATTGTGTAATGATTGCTCTTGCATTCAAATCTGGATTCACTGCTCGTGCCAGTTTTAATACTTGTTCCATATGATCCAAAGTTTTTAGATCTCTACGTTTAGGCCTAAAAGGCAATAGCATATGTGTTGCTATAGTCATAGCAGAACGCAATGCTTCCGAATCTTGTCCACCAGCATCAATGATAATATCTTCATATCTTTTTGATAAATCTTTTAAAACTTGACGAATATTGCCTGAAGCTTGTACAGATGGAATATTTTTTAAATCCTCATTTTCATCACGTTCTTTAATCCAGTCAGTCGTTGTACCTTGAGGATCTGCATCTAAAAGCAGAACATCTCTATTCTTTTTTTGTAAATAAACTGCTAAGTTTTGGGCGAGGCAGCTTTTACCAGCTCCGCCTTTTTCACCACCTACCAAGATAATCATAAGTTATGTAAGTTACGTAATTTTGTTAAAAATAATGTACAAGTTTCAATCTTCTGAATCAACTATTGTGAAAAATAAAGTTAAAAAATAAAGTTATCCACAAGTAATGTTCTTTTTTAATTTTATATATATTTTTAAATTTATATTTATAGGACCTTTGAATGCCTTATACAGTATAGTTTTCAGAGGATTTATATGGACATTTTCCTGACAATAAGTGGACATTTTCCTTTATTTAAATGGACGTTTTCCTGACAATAAGTGGACATTTTCCTTTATTTAAATGGACGTTTTCTTGATATAAATGGACGTTTTCTTGGCATAAATAAGTTCCATTAATGGACATTAAGTGTTAATGTCTATTAATGGAACTTATTTCTTTAATCACAATATGGCAAATCTGATTTATAAAGACAATAACTTGATTGAAGCATCTTATGCATTGACTCTGTCTGAACAACGCTTAATTTTAGTTGCAATTATTGCAGCTAGGGAAATTGAAAAAGAGCTTACATCGGATACATTGCTAACAATCCATGCGTCTGAATACATGAAGCACTTTAATTTGGGTCGTCAAGCGGCCTATGAGGCTCTTCAGGGAGCGTGTGATAACTTGTTTGAACGTAGACTCACCTATAAGGCCATAGATCCTGTTACAGGTAGGCCAGCGGTCTACAAAAGCCGTTGGGTATCAAAAGTTGGCTATGTTAAAGAAGCCGCATGCGCTCAACTAATTTTTGCTCCTGATATTTTACAGCTTTTTGTAAAACTTGAAGAAAAGTTTACTCGTTATGAATTAAAGCAAATTTCTCAATTATCTAGTGTATACGCTATACGGCTGTATGAACTTTTGATTAGATGGCGTAGCAAAGGCAAGCTATATATTAGTATGGTTGAATTGCGTGATAAGTTAGGTCTACTTGAAAATGAATATAAAACCATGGGAGATTTCAAAAAGCGTGTATTGACGGTTGCCATAGATCAAATTAATAAACTTACTGATATCGACGTAAGTTATGAGCAAAAAAAAGAAGGAAGAACAATTACACATATCGAATTTTCTTTTAATCAAAAAGCTTCCTTAATTGTTAGTGATAAGATACTGGAACCGACATATCAGTTGACACCAAAACAATCTATATTTTTCGCTCAAAAATTGTGTGACCTTATCAAATATCCCGAATTCGGGGGGAAATATGCCAATGTAGGCGAAGAGATCGAAGCGTTTAAAGAAAGGATTTCACTTGAACTTCTCGACCCTGAAAAGGTAAAAAAGTATTATCCGGATTTGTTAAAAGTGGGCTATAAAGAAAAATATAAATCGGAAAAGTTATCATAACCTGAATAATAGAAATTCTTATTTTGAACACGACTAACCTATAGGAAAAATTTAGTCTGCCCTGGTAACCCTAGTTCTATAATTTGGTCTTTATTGAGAAGTGTGTGTTTTAATTGCAAGGTTATTACATAAACAGTTAGCAGCTGATCTATAAGGAATATAAGATTATAAAATTACATAACTTATGTAACTTACGAAACTTATGAGCTTATGTAATCCTGCAGAGAGTGATGAGATGGAACCTCTTCCGGTAATGCTTGTCAGGGATTTGTCCATATATGGAA
>NZ_JBWVSU010000029.1:0-2243 GCF_056642055.1 Acinetobacter sp. 129952
ATAGGGGAGCCGTAGGGAAACCGAGTCTTAATAGGGCGTTTAGTTGCTGGGTATAGACCCGAAACCAGGTGATCTATCCATGAGCAGGTTGAAGGTTGGGTAACACTAACTGGAGGACCGAACCCACTGTCGTTGAAAAGCCAGGGGATGACTTGTGGATAGGGGTGAAAGGCTAATCAAACTTGGTGATAGCTGGTTCTCCCCGAAAGCTATTTAGGTAGCGCCTCGGACGAATACCATTGGGGGTAGAGCACTGTTTCGGCTAGGGGGTCATCCCGACTTACCAAACCGATGCAAACTCCGAATACCAATGAGTACTATCCGGGAGACAGACTGCGGGTGCTAACGTCCGTAGTCAAGAGGAAAACAATCCAGACCGCCAGCTAAGGCCCCAAAATTATAGTTAAGTGGGAAACGATGTGGGAAGGCATAGACAGCTAGGAGGTTGGCTTAGAAGCAGCCACCCTTTAAAGAAAGCGTAATAGCTCACTAGTCGAGTCGGCCTGCGCGGAAGATGTAACGGGGCTAAAACTATATGCCGAAGCTGCGGATGCATAATTTATTATGCGTGGTAGGGGAGCGTTCTGTAAGCCGATGAAGGTGGATTGAGAAGTCTGCTGGAGGTATCAGAAGTGCGAATGCTGACGTGAGTAACGACAATGCGAGTGAAAAACTCGCACGCTGAAAGACCAAGGGTTCCAGTCCAACGTTAATCGGGGCTGGGTGAGTCGACCCCTAAGGCGAGGCCGAGAGGCGTAGTCGATGGGAAATTGGTTAATATTCCAATACTTCTGTGTAATGCGATGAGAGGACGGAGAAGGTTAAGTCAGCCTGGCGTTGGTTGTCCAGGTGGAAGGTTGTAGGCATGTATCTTAGGCAAATCCGGGGTACTCTATGCTGAGAACTGATAGCAAGCTGTACTTGTACAGTGAAGTGGCTGATACCATGCTTCCAGGAAAAGTCTCTAAGCTTCAGTTACACAGGAATCGTACCCGAAACCGACACAGGTGGTCAGGTCGAGTAGACCAAAGCGCTTGAGAGAACTCTGCTGAAGGAACTAGGCAAAATGGTACCGTAACTTCGGGAGAAGGTACGCTGTTGTCTGTGATAGGACTTGCTCCTTGAGCGGCCGACAGCCTCAGAAACCAGGCCCCTGCAACTGTTTATTAAAAACATAGCACTCTGCAAACACGAAAGTGGACGTATAGGGTGTGATGCCTGCCCGGTGCTGGAAGGTTAATTGATGGGGTTAGCGTAAGCGAAGCTCTTGATCGAAGCCCCAGTAAACGGCGGCCGTAACTATAACGGTCCTAAGGTAGCGAAATTCCTTGTCGGGTAAGTTCCGACCTGCACGAATGGCATAATGATGGGGGCGCTGTCTCCAGCAGAGACTCAGTGAAATCGAATTCGCCGTGAAGATGCGGTGTACCCGCGGCTAGACGGAAAGACCCCGTGAACCTTTACTGCAGCTTGACATTGAACTTTGATCTTACTTGTGTAGGATAGGTGGGAGGCTTTGAAGTCGCGACGCTAGTTGCGATGGAGCCGTCCTTGAAATACCACCCTGGTAATATTGAGGTTCTAACTCTGTCCCGTTATCCGGGACGAGGACCATGTCTGGTGGGTAGTTTGACTGGGGCGGTCTCCTCCTAAAGAGTAACGGAGGAGTACGAAGGTGCGCTCAGCGTGGTCGGAAATCACGCGTAGAGTATAAAGGCAAAAGCGCGCTTAACTGCGAGACCCACAAGTCGAGCAGGTACGAAAGTAGGTCTTAGTGATCCGGTGGTTCTGTATGGAAGGGCCATCGCTCAACGGATAAAAGGTACTCTGGGGATAACAGGCTGATACCGCCCAAGAGTTCATATCGACGGCGGTGTTTGGCACCTCGATGTCGGCTCATCTCATCCTGGGGCTGAAGCAGGTCCCAAGGGTATGGCTGTTCGCCATTTAAAGAGGTACGCGAGCTGGGTTTAGAACGTCGTGAGACAGTTCGGTCCCTATCTACCGTGGGCGTTGGAAATTTGAGAGGATCTGCTCCTAGTACGAGAGGACCAGAGTGGACGAACCTCTGGTGTACCGGTTGTCACGCCAGTGGCATCGCCGGGTAGCTATGTTCGGAAGGGATAACCGCTGAAAGCATCTAAGCGGGAAGCCTACCTCAAGATAAGATTTCCCCGAGACTTTATGTCTCCTAAAGAGCCGTTGAAGACTACGACGTTGATAGGTTGGATGTGGAAGCATAG
>NZ_JBWVSU010000030.1:0-2078 GCF_056642055.1 Acinetobacter sp. 129952
ATTTCCGAGCGATTGCAACCCGATTTGATAAGCTTGCACGAAATTACCAGTCTATGATTTACATTGCTTGCATATTTATTTGGTGTAAAGCCAAATGAGGACACGCCCTAAATAAACTGAAATCCCCCTTGAACCATATTGGTTCAAGGGGGATTTTTTATGTCTGATAGAAATATTGGTTGGTGGAAATACTTGTCTAGTATGTTGTAATTGAGTGCAATGATTATTGTAAGTTATAAAATTTGCTGTTGTATTTGTAAAAAATTGCTGCGATAAAAATCTGAATTTGCTGTAGTAAAAAAAGAGTAAATGATTCATTATAGAATAATAAAACAATAACTTAGGATGTTTCAGCGTGTCTAATACTACTTATTTGAGCAATTCTTCCTTCGTGCGGAGCAGTGATTTATTTAAGATTATGGAACTCCGTTATTCACATTCTATTTTTGATAAGGATGGTTGTTTTAATATCATTTCACCAGTTTCAAATTCCTTAGAGTTGATTCGATGGTATCGTAATTGTGAAGATTATTTTTACCAATTGTCCGTCGAAGCTACGCCTCCTTCTGTAAATGATTTTGCGTCCTTTCAAACAGAATCAGATAAGTTAATAGTCAAAGATGAAGTGCTTGGAAATTTTGGAATAACAGAATACTCACAAGATTGTAGGAAGCTATACTCTGATTTGAGGTTACGTGAATATCGAAATTTGGTACTAAAAAAATATGGTGACAATGAACCGACCCATTGGTTAAAGGAAGTGTACCTCGTACGAGAACAGCTAAAATTATTAGCCAAAAATGAAGCGCGATTTGATGTAGATTTAGAATATCAATATCAATTTGAAGACGTACAGCTATTTTTAAAAAATACCCAAAGTGCATACTTTTTAGCATTTGATATTGAAATTGAAGCGGATCAGTTCAACGGGGATGCGATTGAAAATTGGCGAGAAAATGCTGTTTTGTTAAAACCTCTATTAGAGAATGCGCTGAATGATATTCTGAAACAACAGTCGGATACTTTACGATTTTATGTGAAGTTTGAAGATGATGGGGTATATGGCTTTCGATTCCATGTAGTCATTTTTTTGCAATCTTTGACTTTGACTGAATCATCGTGGCTAGCAGAATTTAATGAAAAATTGCAATATAGATTGTCTGATAAAGTGTTGTTAAATGAGTGGTTGAAGCCACTTTACACAAAAAAAATAAACGAATGGCGTAATCATAGGGATTTAAATGAATTATGTTATTCCAAAGAAGATTTGGATAAGATGGAGCAAAGTATCCATTCCACTTTTCAAGACTATCAGCACGATATTATTTTTAAAATTATCAATTGGAATGAGCAATTAAGAAAGCTTCAACCTGAATTAAAGTTTGGAATAGATGATTCTTTTAGTAATGAAGACAGGCAAAAATTAGAGTATTGGGGGATTAAATACTTATTTATTTCTAGTAAGTATCTATATTTCCAGAAACATCATGAGGATTTACATCCATCTATAGTAAGCTTTGTTTATCGATCATCAACCTACCCTAAAAAAATTCAGACTAAATTAGCAACACCTGAAAAACAGGAAAAATATAGTCGCTCTAGGGGTGAACAAAAGACAGAAAATTCAAATCAGTCAGGAAGAAAAAAATCTCAAGCGAGTGAAGAGCCTGTAACACATCAAAGAAGGACTGAGGTTAACCAAACTTCTTTCTACAGTGAAAAATTTGATATTACCAATAATTTACCTTTGGCTGACATTGTTGAATCAAAACCTAGACCAAAATTTCAAAGTAAACCTATTTTCAAAATAGAAAAGCTTCATGTTGGTGCACCTAAAGATGAAGATTTAATAAATCCCTCAAAAATCCTCATTTTAAAAGACTTTATTGATTACGTCTTGGATGAGAAAAATGGCATATGGAAAACTGAAATTAAAAATAAGCAACGTGTCAGTTGGGCTGAAATATTAGGGTCTGTTGACATTTACTGTTCATAATTAACCCTATAAAGGTAGCCATAAAAATATACAGGCTAAAGCAACAGAACTTTGATAATTTCTTTTGAGCTTGTCATATCGA
>NZ_JBWVSU010000032.1:0-1626 GCF_056642055.1 Acinetobacter sp. 129952
ATGTAATAAAAAAGAGGCCCGAAATGGGCCTCTTTTTTAGATTGTGTTTCGGGTCATCTCACCGTTGATCAGTCTCAGTAGATTCAGCGGATTCTCATCACGTAATGCTTCTGGTAATAAACTTTGCGGATAGTTTTGATAGCACACTGGTCGCAGATACCGTTCAATGGCCAATGTACCAACAGACGTACCGCGTGCATCCGATGTTGCAGGATACGGGCCGCCATGAACCATCGCATCACAGACTTCCACTCCAGTTGGATAGCCGTTTAATAACAAACGTCCAGCTTTCTCTTCCAATACTGGTACAACGTCTGCAAATTCAGTTAAATCGGCTTCATCCGCAATGAGGGATGCCGTCAATTGACCATTCATACTACTGAGGGCTTGAATCAATTGAGCTTTATCTTCAACTTCAATCACAATGGTCGTTGGACCAAAGATCTCTTCTTGTAATAATTGATCGCCTGCCAGCAGTAGCTGTACATCTGCTTTAAATAGCTGAGGCTGCGCCTGACTTCCTTGCTGCTCGTGACCCGCTAAATGCTGAATGCCCTGATGTGACGTTAAATGCTCTAAACCCGATGCGTAACTTTTCAATGTACCTGCATTCAGCATGGTCTGGGCAGGCTTGCCATTCATAATATTTGTCAATGTCTCAATCATCTGGCTATATTCAGGTGATTTTATCCCAATGATCAAACCGGGGCTGGTACAGAACTGACCACACCCCATTACGACCGAATCAGCCAAGTCCTGAGCAATTTGAGCACCACGGGTTTTCAGTGCTACAGGCAACATCAGCATAGGATTGATACTGCTCATTTCCGCAAATACAGGAATGGGTTGTGGGCGGGAAGCCGCCAGATCACACAATGCTCGACCACCTTTCAATGATCCTGTAAAACCCACGGCTTGAATCAAGGGATGCTTCACCAGCGCTGCACCGACACCGTTACCATAGATCATATTAAATACACCTTTAGGCATATTAGTTTTTTCGACTGCCCGTTCAATGGCTTGTGCCACTAAATCTGCCGTTGCCATATGACCACTGTGAGCTTTCACCACCACTGGACAACCTGCAGCTAAAGCAGAAGCCGTATCACCCCCCGCTGTTGAAAAGGCCAAGGGGAAGTTGCTTGCACCAAAGACAGCAATTGGGCCTACACCAATTTTAACTTGACGTAAATCTACACGAGGCATTGGTTGACGATCAGGTAAGGCGGTATCAATACGTGCACTAAGGAAATCACCTCGACGTAATACCTTGGCAAATAAACGCATTTGCCCACTGGTTCGGCCTCGCTCACCTTGTAGGCGGGCAATCGGTAAAGCCGTTTCCTGAGAAACGATCTCAAGGAAATCTTGCCCGAGCGCATCTAATTCATCTGCGATTGCCTCTAAAAATTGAGCACGTTGTTCAGGTGATGTGTGACGGTAGCGTTTAAAGGCTTGGCTCGCAATCTCACAGGCCTGATTGACTTCTTGTTCAGTGGCCTGATGAAACTCATAAGCCAAAGCTTCACCCGTGGTGGCATGAACGCTATGTAAGATTT
The DNA here is from genome assembly GCF_056642055.1 of Acinetobacter sp. 129952. The sequence continues at coordinate 1,560 of NZ_JBWVSU010000032.1, forward strand.
CATGTCCTAACGCACTGCGTTGACCTGCAATAAAGTTTTTCCCAATCATCATAACCAGTTCCTTAAA
>NZ_JBWVSU010000033.1:0-1484 GCF_056642055.1 Acinetobacter sp. 129952
CTTGTTAGAACCCATTTAAAGTGTCTATATTCTCACCAATAAAAATGTCTGGTTTATGATGGTTTTTATCACCATGGACTGGATATAAAATATGGATGCTGATCACTATGTCTGATAAAGAAATTCAACGTCTTGCAGTTCTGCAAGACGTTAGAGATCATCGTATTACCCAGGTCCGTGCTGCTGAAATCCTGAATCTTTCCACCCGTCAAATTACCCGGTTATTGCAGAAGCTCAATCAAGATGGTGTCTCAGGTATGGCACATGCCAGTCGTGGTCAACCGGGTCATCGTCGCCATGACGTCCTGTTAAAATCAGAATGTCTTTCCATTATTTCTGAACATTTACTTGGCTTTGGTCCTACATTGGCTCATGAGAAGCTCAGCAGCATGTTTGGCCTGCATATCCCGGTAGAAACGGTTCGTCGCTGGATGACTGCAAATGACCTCTGGATTCCTCGATCCAAGCGCCTGAAACGTCCATATCAGCCTCGATACAACCGTGATTGCTTCGGTGAGCTGATCCAGATCGATGGCTCATATCATGACTGGTTTGAAGGTCGAGCTTCCAAATGCTGCTTGCTGGTTTATATCGATGACGCCACTGGAAAGCTGTTGCATCTGCGCTTTTGTGAGGCTGAAACGACCTTTGATTATATGCTTTCAACCCGAGCCTACATTGAGCAATACGGCAAGCCTTTAGCGTTTTATAGCGATAAACACTCGGTATTCCGAGTGAATCAGAAATCGAGCCAAGATAGCCAGATCACGCAATTTGGGCGGATTCTGAATGAGTTAAATATTGGTATTATCTTCGCCAACTCACCCCAGGCCAAAGGCCGTGTGGAACGTGCCAATAGAACACTCCAGGATCGCCTGATCAAGGAAATGCGCCTAGAAGGTATCTGTTCAATTGCCGAGGCAAATGCCTGGCTGCCCTGCTTTATTGAGCATTTCAATCAGAAGTTTGCCAAGTGTGCGCGAAACTCAAAGAATTTACATCGGCCATTAACCGAATCTCATCTTGAACTGGATGATATTTTTACCTGGCAGGAACCGCGTAAGGTCACCAAGAATCTGACCCTGACCTATGACAAATGTATTTATCTGCTTGAACCGACAGAGCTGAATCATAAGCTTGTTGGGCAATATATTTCATTTCTGGAGTACCCGGATGGGACTGTGGCCCTCATGCACGAGGGACGAAAGCTCAACTACAGCATTTTCAATAAATTAGCTGGGCTACAGCAGAATGAGATCGTTGAGAATAAACGGTTAGGTACAGTTCTGGCACATATTCAGCAACAGCATGAAGAGTTGGAAAAACAGAATAAACGTTCCCGTCTCAAGAAAAGTATGCCGAGTCGTAAAGCTCAGAAAGCTGTTATTGAACAAAGAAAGTTAAATCCTGTGCTTGACTCTTGTGGTTAAAAACAGGACATTTTAAATGGTTTATCGCATAGACATTTTAATTGGTGAATAACA
>NZ_JBWVSU010000034.1:0-1218 GCF_056642055.1 Acinetobacter sp. 129952
GGATAAGGAAATGAAAATAAATATACTTAAACAATTATTCATAATATCTGGACTAATATTGACTGTTAACAGTTATGCAGATTCATCGTTATTAGCAAAAAATTTACCTCAAGAATTTTATGTAGGAACATGGACAGCTAGTGCTCCAGATGGGCTAGGCGCTTTAAAATCAGATTTCCCAAGCAAAGGAATTTATAAAGTCCGTTTAAACACAGATGGCACATTGTTACCGATAAATCATGTTTAAGCGGATAATCCATCATGGCTGGTCATTGATAAAAAGAATCAATATTTTTATGCGACAAATGAAAATAATGCCGATGCTGAAGGCTCTGTTTCAGCATTTAGGATAGATCAGGAGGGTAATTTAACGTTTCTGAATGCAGTCAATAGCTTGGGTCAACAACCGACACATGCTGAAATTTCGCAGGATAATCATTTTCTGTTTGTCGCGAATTATTCTGCCCGCTCTGGTCACGCAGGTGTTGCTGTATTTGCAATTCTTGATAATGGTTCATTAGGGGCGTCCGTACAGAATATCCCTTTTTTAAAGGGAAGCAAGGCCTTGCCTGAGCGCCAAATAGATGGACATGCGTATTCCATTACCTTTGATATAGAGGGTAAAACAGTATATTTAGCAGATTTGGGAAGCGATTTGATTCAGGCATATGACTATCTTCCCAAAGCTAAGCATCCCTTAAAAAGAAATAAAACGTTAGATTTACATTTCCCAGCAGGCAGTGGACCTCGTCATCTGAGGTTTAGTAAAAATGGCGATTACGCATATGCTTCCACAGAAATGGGCGCTCAGGTTGTGGTCTTTAAAAGAGTAGATAGAAAATATACCAAGATTCAGCAAGAAAATTTAACTACTCAAACTGCTGCTGATTTTAAGGGTGGTGCTGGGCTACTTCTCTCTCCAGACCAACGGTTTTTATATGTAGGAAATCGGCGCAAAAGTAATGAAATTGTTGCCTATTCAGTTAGCCAAGAAACAGGACGGCTAACTTTAGTTGGGCATTATTCGAGTGGCGGTATTGAGCCACGCGCATTTGATATTGATGCAACTGGTCAGTATTTAATTGTAACCAATGTCTTTAGCAACACGGTGAGCCAGTTCAAACGCAATCTAGAAACAGGAGCCTTAACTCCCACACATGTTGCTTTACAGATTGGTTTACCTACAGATATTAAATTTATTTCAAAATAAAACGAGTT
>NZ_JBWVSU010000035.1:0-1127 GCF_056642055.1 Acinetobacter sp. 129952
GATGGCAACTATGTCATTTCACTGGGCAATGTAGTGCGCTGGTTAGGCCAGAAAGCGGAAGAACTGGAAGTGTCGATCTTTCCGGGCTTTGCCGCGTCTGAAATTCTGTATCATGCCGATGGTACAGTCAAAGGCATCCAAACCGGTGATATGGGTATTGGTAAAGATGGCGAACCAACGCATAACTTTACCCCGGGTTATGAACTGCATGCCAAATACACAATTTTCGCTGAAGGCTGTCGTGGTCACTTAGGTAAACGTCTGATCCAGAAGTTCAACCTGGACAAGGACGCTGATCCGCAACACTACGGTATCGGCATTAAAGAGCTTTGGGAAATCGATCCTGCCAAGCATAAACCGGGTCTGGTGATGCACGGTGCCGGCTGGCCACTAAATGAAACTGGTTCTTCAGGTGGCTGGTGGTTATACCATGCTGAGAATAACCAGGTGACTCTGGGCATGATCGTAGATCTGTCTTACACCAACCCGCATATGTATCCCTTCATGGAAATGCAGCGCTGGAAAACCCATCCATTGATCAAGCAGTATCTGGAAGGTGGTAAGCGTATTTCTTATGGTGCGCGTGCTGTGACCAAAGGTGGTTTTAACTCATTACCAAAATTCACCTTCCCGGGTGGTTCTTTGATTGGTGATGATGCCGGCTTCCTGAACTTTGCCAAGATCAAGGGTTCACATACTGCGATGAAATCCGGCATGCTCTGCGGTGAAGCGGTATTTGAGGCGATTGCGGCCGGTGTAGAAAAAGGCGGTGATCTGGCGGTGGCACGTGTTGTAGAGGGTGAAGATTTCTTTGTGAAAGAACTCACCGCATATACCGACAAGTTTAACAACAGCTGGCTAAAAGAAGAACTCTATAACTCGCGTAACTTTGGTCCGGCAATGCACAAGTTCGGTCAATGGATCGGGGGTGCCTTTAACTTCATCGACCAGAACGTATTTAAAGTGCCTTTTACCTTGCATGATCTGGTTCAAGACCATGCTGCGCTAAAAACCCAGGCAGCTGAAAGCTTCAAACCAAACTATCCAAAACCGGATGGCAAGCTAACCTTTGACCGTCTGTCTTCAGTGTTTGTATCGAATACCGTGCATGAAGAGAACCAGCCAGC
>NZ_JBWVSU010000036.1:0-879 GCF_056642055.1 Acinetobacter sp. 129952
CGGCTCCCACTGCTTGTATGCATGCGGTTTCAGGATCTATTTCACTCCCCTCACAGGGGTTCTTTTCGCCTTTCCCTCACGGTACTGGTTCACTATCGGTCAGTCAGGAGTATTTAGCCTTGGAGGATGGTCCCCCCATATTCAGACAAGGTTTCACGTGCCTCGCCCTACTCGACATCATCATATAAGCCCTTTCGTGTACAGGACTATCACCGTCTACGGTCGCACTTCCCAGAGCGTTCCACTAGAACTTATATGACTTAATGGGCTCTTCCCCTTTCGCTCGCCGCTACTGAGGGAATCTCAATTGATTTCTTTTCCTAAGGGTACTGAGATGTTTCACTTCCCCTCGTTCGCCTTGCAACACTATGTATTCATGTTGCAATACCTACCTTATGGTAAGTGGGTTTCCCCATTCAGACATCTCCGGATCACAGGATATTTGCCGCCTCCCCGGAGCTTTTCGCAGGCTATCACGTCTTTCATCGCCTCTGACTGCCAAGGCATCCACCACATGCACTTAATTACTTGACTATACAACCCCAAACAGTCGTTTATCCTTACAAGTAGGATAAGCAACAGAGTTCGTCTTGCGACTTACTCATACAGTTGGCGTTTCGTAGATTTAACTACTGTACAGCTTCAATTAGATTCATATACCAAAACGCTTGATTCAGTTAATTTCGCTAGAACTCATTTCTTGTAGTTGCCTACTTGAAACGAGTTTGAACAAATTATTTCAACTCAAATATATTCTGTTAATGATTTTTCCAGCCTTCGTCAGGTCAGGAAACTGTGATAAATCACAGAGATTATCAAGTCCGCGTATCATAACGCTTGTACTTGTTAATCTCTAGGATCTAAACACTTGATCGCTTA
>NZ_JBWVSU010000037.1:0-843 GCF_056642055.1 Acinetobacter sp. 129952
TAGGGCGTGTCCTCATTTGGCTTTACACCAAATAAATATGCAAGCAATGTAAATCATAGACTGGTAATTTCGTGCAAGCTTATCAAATCGGGTTGCAATCGCTCGGAAATGCTTCAATCTCGCAAACACATTTTCAACTAAATGTCTTAATTTATATAGATATTTATCAAACTCCTTATTCGATCTTTTACTATTTGATCTCATTGGAATGATGGGAATCATATCCTTGTTCTGGGCATATATTCTAATGTGCTCAGCATCATACCCCTTATCAGCAATGAGATAAGTTGCCTCGCCTACAGTATCAATCAGTTGTTTTGCAACTTGACTGTCGTGGACGCCACCCCCAGTGATTTTAAAATCAATCGGTAATCCATTCGCGTCGGTTGCAAGATGTATTTTTGTTGTTCGTCCACCACGTGATTGTCCAATTGCTCTTTCGAAACCATTCCGAGCTCCACTTGCATGTTGATGCACGCGTATGTAGCTTCCGTCAATGAATACCCATTCTTGATCCAAGACGCCTCGTAATCTAAAAAAAATTTATTCCACAATCCCTTGCTTGCCCAACGATTAAAACGATTATAAGCAGTTTGCCAAGGACAAAATTCTTGAGGAATATCACGCCATGTGGCGCCTGTACGCAGTTTCCATAAGATCGCTTCCATGATATTTCTACTATTCTTTGAACGGTAGCAACCATGTAATCGCATAGTATCTTGAATTTGCTGCCAGATATCATCGGTAAGAAGAGTACGTGCCATTGAAAATATAGAAATAAAAATAACTCAAAGGAGGATTTTAAGTATTTAAAACCAATTCTTCAAATGAGGACACGCCCTA
>NZ_JBWVSU010000038.1:0-837 GCF_056642055.1 Acinetobacter sp. 129952
TAGGGTCTGTTGACATTTACTGTTTATAATTAACCCTATAAAGGTAGCCATAAAAATATACAGGCTAAAGCAACAGAACTTTGATAATTTCTTTTGAGCTTGTCATATCGAGTAGCTATTCCTCTAAATTGCTTTAATCTACAAAACATATTTTCAACTAAATGCCTGATTTTATATAAATACCAGTCCATATGGTCATTGTTCGATTGGCTATTCGTTTTCTTTGGTATATTCGCTTTAGTCCCTGTTTTCCTGATCTGTTCACGCAGTGGTTCTGAATCATAGCCTTTATCTGCACATACCACTTTTGTCTCTTTTAAATCTAATGTTGATATTAAATCAGGTGCAACTTTAACATCATGTGTGGTTCCATCGGTAATCATGAAATCAATAGGATTGCCATGTGCATCAACAATCAAATGTATTTTTGAGGAGTTTCCTCCTACACTTTTAGAAATAGATTGATTCGCTATGCCGGCAGAATGTTGATGAGCACGTACATGAGAGCCATCAATAAAAATCCACTCCATATCGGGGCATGAGGCTAGTAATTTGAATAATCTAAGTAACTTACCGCTGCTTGACCAACGATTAAAACGTTTGAAAATAGAGTTTGAATGACCAAAACAAGAAGGAATATCTCGCCACGGACAGCCTGTTCTAATTCTATAGAGAATAGCTTCAATAAAATTGCGTAAATTTGAGTTGTGGTGAATGGATAAATTACGCAGAATAACTTTCAACTTTTGCCAGTGTTGATCTGTCAGCATGGTACGAGGCATAGCGAATAGTAAAATTGGGTTTGGCGATTTGATTTTACTACTTCGCTATTTTTTT
>NZ_JBWVSU010000039.1:0-633 GCF_056642055.1 Acinetobacter sp. 129952
GTGTTGATCTGTCAGCATGGTACGAGGCATAGCGAATAGTAAAATTGGGTTTGGCGATTTGATTTTACTACTTCGCTATTTTTTTAAGCTAAAAGTGTCAACACACCCTAAATTAAAAAATAAACAATAACAATAATTTATTAGAGGTCTTGCTCCTGCTCATTCTATACGGCTGACCAGTCATGATCTCAGGAATCTCGATATGTATACAACGGAATTGCTTGATGAAGCACGTAAATTTATGCACCATATGCTGAGCGTAATGCGGACTCCAATAATGAACTGCGCTTGCAAATCAAATTGAAAAGTAATCGTCTTAACCCAGTTTTGCAGGCGGAAAGTACTCAAATATCTATGCTTGAGCAGTCTAGATCACGCACACTTTCTACCGATTAATACTGAGGATCTGGGCAACGCATAATTTGGCTAAAAACGTATGGCCAATGTCACTTTTAATGTTAGGTGGCATAATCAATGCCAGAGTCTGAAAGCGGATATTTCTATTTTGGACTTACAACACTGTGTTATTCACCAATTAAAATGTCTATGCGATAAACCATTTAAAATGTCCTGTTTTTAACCACAAGAGTCAAGCACAGGATTTAACTTTCTTTGTTCAATAACAGCTTTCTG
>NZ_JBWVSU010000040.1:0-400 GCF_056642055.1 Acinetobacter sp. 129952
ATACAGAATTTCAGACGCGGCAAAGCCCGGAAAGATCGACACTTCCAGTTCTTCCGCTTTCTGGCCTAACCAGCGCACTACATTGCCCAGTGAAATGACATAGTTGCCATCATTATGCATGGTTTTAGGCACCATCCAGTGCGGTGCTTCCTGTGATTTTTCATCTGAAAGCAGGAAGAAGGTTTTATCTTCAGTCACCGGGACATTCAGTGGGGCACCCTGTTCTTTCCAGTCGGGGAACAGCTCGTTCATGGCACGTGGTTCAAGCACAGCACCAGACAGAATATGTGCACCGACTTCGGAGCCTTTTTCTACGACACAAACGGACAAATCGTTTAAGTTGTTTTCAATTGCAAGTTGACGGATTTTGATCGCAGCAGAAAGACCCGCAGGGCCTGCG